>NZ_JBPMMS010000019.1:0-7830 GCF_054025815.1 Desulfolithobacter sp.
TGGTGACTATTTTGATCGTCCGGTACACCCAGTCGGCATGGTCTTCCGCTTCTTCTCGTGTAGTTGCGCATACAACAAAGACACCGAATCTGTCGGCATGACTGCGCACCGGTGGGACCCGGTCACCAGGTTGATACCAGAATTCCAGTTTATGCAGCCATGGCTGTCGTCGGACCTCCTCCGCACCTTCTATGCGGATCAGGGTCCCGGGCTCGGGGAAAAAATACCTGTTGACCACCCCTTTCTGGAATCGGGGTCTAAGTAAATCCAGATCCGGTTCGCGTCCGATGGCGATATTGATGGCTGCTTCAACGATATTGACGCCGCAGCCCAGCGGGATGAGGCTTTCGGAAAAATCACCGCCTGAGAGGCGGGTGGCCATCTCTATCATTTTTGGACCTTCCGGGGAGAGGACCACATCCCCCTTGACCACACCGTTTTCGACCCCGAGAGCGAGCGCCGCCCGCTCCACCAGCCGTTCAACAGCCTGTCGTTGACCGGAGGTGACACGGCTGGGAACCCAGCCGCCGTTTTCAATGATATGGGGCGTATAACGGTGCAGCAATTTATAGTTGCGGTCAGCAAAGCCCGGTGTATGGGCCCTGCCCTGCCACATGACTGTTTCCGTGCTGATCTGCAGGCCGGACAGAAATTCTTCTACCATGACCTGGCCTGTGAAAGAAAGGTCTCGGGATTGCTCGTACAGTGCCTTGAGATCGCAGCTTTGGTTCAGGTAAAATACCCCCCGGGCTCCGGAACGATCCACCGGTTTGAGAACCAGCGGATATCCCTGCTGCCCGACCGTCTGGATTAACTCATCGAGGCTGTGGATGGACCGAAACCAGGGAACAGGTACGCCGTGATCTGCGAAACAGCGCTTCATCAGGTACTTGTTGGTCGACAGCTCTGCCGATCTCATGGGGATGTGCGGGGTGCCAAGATACGATGCAAGTTCACAGACAACCTGCGGAATATCACTTCCCATGACAAGCACTCCGGCGATGGGACCCTTATCCCGCTGATACCGATCGATCAGTTTTTTCAGTGCCGGAATGTCCGTGGTGCTGATCTTCGCATGGTCGTCAGCGAACTTGAAACCAGGAGACGTTGCCTGTCTGTCCACCACCAGCACCCGTAATCCCATGCTTTTAGCCGTCCGGATGGCAAAGATCTGGTCCGCACTGGCTCCCAGCAGAAGAATGGTCTGCCGGGCCTGTTGTCCCTTCTCAGCCAAGGTAGGCTCCTCCACTGACGCTGATCACCTGACCGGTGATATAGTTCTGTTCTTCAGAGGCCAGCAGGATGCAGGTGCTGGACACGTCCTGCAGCTGACCGGGCCTTTTCACCAGGGTCATGTCGATTATCTTCTGTCCGGCAGGACTGGCGAGTTCGTCCGCTGTCTGGTCTGTCCACATGATGCCCGGAGCCACTGCATTCACCAGAATATTATGTTCGGCACCATAACGGGCGATCACCTTGGTGAGGCTGTTGAGTCCGGCCTTGGAAACGGCATAATGGACGGTCTTGGGTCCGTGGTATTGGCCGGCAACAGAGGAAATGTTGATGATGCGGCCACTTTGTTGCTTCTTCATGTAGGAAAAAACTTCCTGGCTGCAGATGAAAGGTCCCTTGAGGTTGACTTCCATGATCCGGTCCCAGTCTTCATCGGTCGCCTCTTCAAACCAGCCCCGCCTGTTGATCCCGGCATTGTTGACCAGGATGTCTATCCGGCCAAATTTCTCTATTGTCCTGCAGAACATCTCTCTGACTTCCGGCCGTCGGGATACGTCGGCCCGGATCGCCATGGCCTGGCTTCCGGCTGTCTGTATTGTCTTTACAGTTTCGTCGGCGAGATCGACCCGGGATATATAGTTGATGACTATACGACATCCTTCCCTGGCAAAGGCAAGAGCGATCTCCCTGCCGATACCGCGGGATCCACCTGTAATGACGGCGATCTTGTCTTTCAGGCGCATATCCCCCTCCACCTGGTTTATCCTTGAAAAAATTCGAATTCCTTCCTGAATGTCTCGAAATAATGTCTCAGAGTGGCCCGTGAAACATTATCCTCGTTGAGATAAATGGCCTGCTCAAGATCAAAGGACTTCTCCTTCAGGTAATCGATATTGAGTCGGCTCCAGTCCATCTCTTCACTGACCAGTCCTTTCTGCATGGCAAGGTCCCAGTAAGGTGTGCCGGGGATGGGCATGGTGAGATAAAACCCGTGGATCTTCAGCACCCCCTTGTTCCTTTTCAGGAACTGGTAGGTCAGCTCCAGGTCCTCTTCCGTCTCCCCGGGGCTGCCGAAAATAAAGGAAGCGCGTACGTCCAGGCCCAGTTCCCGGCACAGATTTATACAGCGCTGATGATGGGCGACCGAGGCATGCGGACCCTTGATCTCCTTGAGTAATCGGTCTGATCCTGTTTCTCCTCCGAATTTTATGGAAGTGAAACCCATCTCCCTGGCCATGAGGAGGATGTCTCTGGAGGCAAGGTTGGAGGAGATGAAGCTGTCGAACCGAAACTGACCGGCAAGCCCTTCGGCTCGCATCATCGTCACGATCTCGCGGACCCTTTTAGGATCGGCAAAAAACAGGTCATCGAGGAGATGGATGCTTGTGGCCTCATAGGTTTTCTGCAGATATTTCAGTTCCTGGACAAAGTAGGCTGCACTGTGTGGCCGGAATCTTCTCCAGTGTCGGGACGATGCACAGAACTTGCATCGATAGATACAGCCCCGGGAAGAGAACTGAAAGATATTTTTCGCTCCGGGCGATATATTCCGCTTGGGATAGGGCAAGAGGTCTATGGAGGATAACGGTTCAACGGGCTCGGTGATTTTGACGGCTCCTGATCTGTCATGATAACAGATTCCCGGAATGTGGCGGAGACTGGATGGGGACAATGCGCCCTCGTCTTGCAGGAGTCTCACAAGGTGGAGGAACGTCGTTTCTCCCTCGCCGATGACGCCTGCATCAAAGCAGCTTGGCAGTTGCTGTGGTAGCGAGGTCACATGGTATCCTCCAAGCAGGACAGGGATTGCGAGATGCTTTTTTATCTTGCGGGCATGCTCCAGAGCTTCATTGAAGCATTGGGAAACAGAACTGATCCCGACCATATCCGGTTTCTGGAGGAAGACGTCATTGACGTCGGCCGTGATCTCTACCGTGACATCGGGTAGATGTTTTTCCACGTAGGAGGCAAGGTAGCCGATCCCGAGCGGAAGTTGCCTTTTGTGGAGCTCGTCCTCTTTGAGTGATGTGACAAGGAGTGTGATCTTCATGAGGTGTGTCGGTCCCCGGTTTCCCTTGGTGTTGTAACTTTCAGGTCTGAGGGATCAGTACTGTAAAATACATATGTTGTTTCCTCGACATGGTATAGGGCAATGTCGCGGGAGAGCCGGTCAAGGAATCTGGTGATTTCATACCTGGGATTTTTGTAGTCATGCCACACGATAATACCTCTTTTGTCACCTCTGAGCATTTTGAAGGCTTGCTCTGTGTCCGAGGAAACCACATCGAGATGGTGTCCGCCGTCGATGAGGATGAAGTCAATCTGTCCGGTAAACCGCGAAAGATCCATTGTGGTGGAATCCCCATGGAGTTCCTTGATACGTCCGGCCTCTGCCAGGCCGTGGAACATTTTCCCTCCTTGCCTGCCGGTGGCGAAATTCTTTTTTTCAAAGTCATCAAGTGGTGTCTTGGCGGTTATTTCGTCGAGGTCGACAGTAAAAACTGTAGCCTTGCTGTTGAGTGCAAGAAGGGTGGTCGTTTCCCCGGTATAGGTGCCGAACTCAAAAATGGTTTCCGGCCGGCCAAGTTTCACGAGTGCTGTCAGAACAGCTCGTTCCAGCATGGAGGTGAGAGATTGCCTGCCCGGCAGGGGAATGGTGGCCAGTTGTTCGTTCTTGTCAAGAAGGTCGAAGATGGTGTGTGGTCGTAAGCAATGCATCGCTGTCCTGGACGTCTGGTAGTTGATGAGGGTGGTCGATCCTGGACCTGGTGGAGGAAGGTCTCCTGGCTTCGGCAAGGCGTGTTAGCGCATCAGGTCAATGGCCAGATCAGCATACCGGTTAATGTCTGTTCTGGTCCGGTCGATTTTGTTTCGGACCGTTGCGGATACGGAAATTTTGTTTTGCATCAGGTCCTTTGTTTTATGGATAATGGTTTTCGGCCGAAGGTGTGCAAGAGGTATGCAGTAGCTGTTACAGCCAATGAAATCCATGAAGCTCGCCACCTTGGGATGGTAGCCGATGGCCACCGATGGTACTCCCTGGATAGCCGCATAGACATTGGCATGCAGGCGGGTACAAATGGCAAGATCGCAGGTTTTGTAAAGGGTCAATGCCTCGTCAACAGACAGATGGTGATTTATACTAAATACTGCATCCTGGTGCTGCATTTGTTCGGTGATGGCTCGGGCTACTGTCCTGTCATCCTGCTCTGGGCTTCCATGCTCGTATGTGCAATGCGGAATAAAGAGCATGTTGACGTTGAAGTATTCGATCACTTGATCAAGGGATGATGCCATCGTTTCAATATATCGTTTGTACTCCATCCCCATCTGCCTGGCTACCGCTCGAACGGAAACCGCAAAAAGTTCTCTTTTGCTTCTGCTGCCACCGAATGAGAATGGATACTGGGAATGATGGATTGGCTCAAGGCCCAGAACAGGATCTGGAAGAATGTGTATTCCAGCCGTATGACCGAGTGCGTGCAGGTATTCCGCACTTTTCCGGTCTCGTACGGAAATAGCATCTGCCAGTTTCGCAGCCAGCCGTGTCATTTTACGCCCGAGAGTCGTTTCCAGAGGACCTATGGAGACTCCAAACCATAGTACGGGTGTGTCTGTCATTTGGGCCATGAGGGTGAGAATAACAAAATAAGGTACAGGGCCTTTGAGCAGGTCGATCGTGTAGTCGACAAAGGCATTGCCTGCACCAAGTATCAAGAGGTCAGCGTTTTCAATATGGCTGAGCAGGCAATACAGGTGCCGCCTGTCGTCGTCGTGATTGAAGCCCCGGAACCATCTTCCTTGACCAGCCTTTCTGCTCTCATGTTCAAAGTTGGGCAGAGTATCGAGCCCATATGGTTTGTACAGATCTTCCGTGGCATGACGGCTGATCACAGCTCCCTTAAGGTCCGGGCAGCGGCGCTTCAGTTCTCGGTAGAGGACGAGAAGTGCGGCATCGTCGCCCTGGCTGCGAATACCGTACGCCCCTGCAAACAGAACTCTTTTGGCCATTGGTCACTCCGCTTGATGTATGTCGGAATCCTTGGCAGGCTGTTGAAAAACCGCTACGCTCGATGATACTGCACCAAAATCCAAGGTGTAGTTGTCGGGTCCCAGCTGATCCCGGGAAACGAAAATATGAGCGTGTTTGTGACCTTTTACATGAAACATTGCGTCGTCTCTTATGTTGCAGATATAGCATTGCAAGATTAGCATGGCTGACACTGGGGCGCAATTGAAAAATGCATATTTATTCTGTAAAATTAACGAATTATCGCCGAATAGCTTTTTACGGATCCAACATGCATGGCGTCTCTTTAAGCCGGAAAAGACAGCGGAAAGGCACGCCGGGAAAGCGTGCCGCTGCCGCGTCGCGGATGTCCTCAAGTAAGGTCCGGTTGCTCACACTCGCCAGGATCAGCCAGGGTGCGAGATTTTCAAGGGCGTGGTCGTCCAGGATGGAGGCCGCCAGCAGCTTGTGGTTTTGCTTGGCGGGGTTGGCGTCATACACGCACAGCCTGGCCTGCAACTCCACAGGCAAGTACTGTAGAACGCCAAGCAGATCAACTCCTGCACCCCAGACGAGTACGCCGTCAGCCGCGGGCGCATCGTTCTCCAACAGGGCGGCCAGTTCGGCAGCCGCCCGGCGAGAGGATCGTTGCTGGCAGGCGAGCTGGCGGGCGAACAGCTTCCCGGCGCCCAGACCCCCTGTGGCGACCAGGCACAGGCAGGGATAGCGGCCTACGTCCCGGTCCGACAGATGCACGACGGCCAGTCCTCGTTCGGTGATAGCCGAGGTCAGGCCCGGACCCGTGAAGTGGTGGAGGTGGGTGGTGTGGATGTTCTGGCCGATATGGTAGTCGCCGTCTGAGGCCAGCAGCAGGGAGGAGGGTACCTCCAGTAGTAGCCATCCGCGGTCGGTGACGAATCCCGCCAACTGGTCCAGGAACAAGGCGGGGTCGTGCACGTGTTCCAGGACGTGGCGGCAGATTACCAAGTCGCAGGAGGCCGGTTCCAGCTCTTCTGATGCCACCAGGTCGGCCAGGGTGCCGTGGATAATGCGGTGGGACGAGTATTCGTCGTTGGCGCTCGGCGCCGGCTCCAGACCAACGGTCTCCAGTCCCCAGCGACCAGCAACCAGGTCCAGGAGTGCTCCGTCGGCACAGCCGACTTCCAGGCAACGGCCGCTGGTCAGCCCCGTTATCTTCTGCAGCAGATCCAGGCGATCCTCCAGGACCGGGGTTTTGTAGACTGTAGTATCGGCCACTGTCCGAGGAGGCGGGGTGTTCGCGTAATAGCGGTTCAGCGCAGCTACTGTCGGCAGGGGATACTGAGATACAGTGCCACAGTGGTCGCAGACCAGATAGGTCGCGGTAAGATGTTGCAGGACCCGGGCCGGGTGCCGGTCGTCCATGACCGGCAGAACCTGGGTCCCTGCTTCGGTGCGGTCGAGAGCTCCGCACAGGGGGCAGGGTGAGGATCCTGGCATCAGAAGCCCTCCTCCGGTGGTGTATGGCCGGTTCTGGTTTTCAGCTCCAGTCCCCTGGTCACCGCCAACGGGAGATATATGGCGGAATCTGTCAGTGAAGATGAAACACTGTTCTTCATAACTTATGAATTGCCCTGATTGGCTCTGGTGGCCAACAGTTGAATTCACATCTGGAGAATCCTTCCACCCTTTGTGCCGATAAAATGTGGTCCTCGATACAGACATGGCTTGGCAGGCTGTTTTCGTGCCAGCTGTGCTGTTCTGCGAGGTGAAGCGTCCACCATCTCGTTTCTCCGTTTCTTTCTTGACTCGTGCTCTTGCAGGGTTCGGAAGTTATAGGCGCCTGTACAGCGCTTTCCTGGCTTTTTCCATCATCTCTGGATCGGGGATGGGACGACGGATTTTGCTGAAGATTGACTTCATCCACAGAAGGAATTCTAGTCGCCCTACTGGCTCCTTTCGTTCTTCCCATGGATGACGTTGTTTGATTATGCATGGACTCGGGGTGTAATGGTACAGTTATCATGGTGATTACTCCTGCTCCCCCCCCTCCACTAATTCCTCAAGGGGCTGGTGACTCTTTCTCATTGGTACAGAGGGTTCTGATCCATCGTAGCGGGTGGTTTCACAGATGCTCTCGGGTGGAGGCAAGGGGGCGCAGGCCGTCACCGGAATCCCGGCGCCAGGCGCGATCAGGCTCTTCCGATGGCATGACTTTTTTTTCCCGAACACCGTCCGCGGCCATGCCGAGCCTGATTGTCTCAATCATTTCCGAGGCGTTCTCCGGCAGCCAGCAATGTCCAAGAGAATACTCTTCGCCTTTTCTGTCCAGGTCCAAGTGGAATTCCACCAGCGAGGCGCCCCATTTATGGACGGCTCGATATATCACGGCCGACGAAACACTGTGATCAGACCATCCTACCCGGCAGCCAAAATGTTGCCGGAGTGTTTCGATGACCGCCAGGCTGCACTGGTCCACGGGCGTCGGGTAGGCAGAGACGCAATGAAGGAGCGTGATGTCGCGACAACCTGCTTCCCGTAATGTCGTGACTGCCTCGGCAATTTCCTCCATGGTCGCCATGCCGGTGGAAAGAACAACTGGCTTGCCG
>NZ_JBPMMS010000020.1:0-92411 GCF_054025815.1 Desulfolithobacter sp.
GACTCCGCGCTTCAACCCCTTCAGAACAGACAACTTGCTTGCACCAATTTTCCTGTAATTTCAATTACTTAATATAACAAGTAATTATGTAGGTCTGTATAACCTACACCGACCCAATCATGTTGACAATGTAAAAATAACGAGTTAGACTCATTATGGTCGCATATCATACATTTAAAACTGGATATCAGGAACCTGTATACCATTCCATGCTCAAGATTCCCGCAGACACGCTTCGGAAATACACAACTTTACTCGGACAGAATCAAATAAGTAGCTCAAAACACCGTTACTATGTGAAATGGTTTCGGTTTTACCTCGACTTCTGCCACAAGTATTCATTTCATCCGGGAACAGAGGAAAGTCTGGCCGCATTCACAGACAAGTTAAAGGAAAAGAAACAGTCCGGGGAACACAGGAAGCAGGCACGTCATGCGGTCAATCTCTACTTCCAGGGTTTTTGTCAAACCGGGATGCTGGAACAAGGCAATTCTTTATCCGGACAAAACTTCACAAAAACATCTATTGACAGTACGGAAAAAGACCTTTCTTGTCAAGAAAACGGCTACATGGAGACTCATGAGCCTCAAATCCCTGATTCTGCTTCCAGCAGTAAGCAAATATTGAATTCAGGTAGAGCTGACTGGAGTGAACTGTATGAAAAATTAGAAAATTCGATAAAAATCCGTCATTACTCTCCAGCCACCTTGAGGACGTATACCGGATGGGCCCGCAAATTTCAGTCCTTCACCAAAAGCAAGGATTACCGCCTGTTGACGGTGGACGATGTAAAAAAGTTTCTCACCTGGCTTGCTGTTGAAAAAGGGGTTTCGGCCTCCAGCCAGAACCAGGCATTCAACGCCCTTTTATTTCTGTTCCGAAATGTTCTGGGCAAGGAATTCGGAAAGATGGACGGGATTGTCCGGGCCAAAAGAAAACCCTACATTCCCGTGGTCCTCTCCAGGGAAGAGATTGACCGGATCATTTCTCTTTTGAAACACCCTTACCGACTGATTATCAGTCTGATGTACGGTTGTGGTCTGCGGATATCTGAATGTCTTTCCCTTCGGGTCCACTGTTTCAACTTTGACATGAAAATTCTTACTGTTCATGACGGTAAAGGCAAAAAAGACCGGACAGTACCGATTCCAGATGCACTTGTGAATGACTTGAAAGCACAGCTTAACCGTGTAATCGAACAGCATGAGCGCGACTGCCGGGCCGGGTATGACGGCGTCTTCCTTCCCGGACAACTGGAAAAGAAATATGGCAATGCTGCCAGGGAACTGACCTGGCAATGGTTTTTCCCGGCCAGAGAATTAACCGTTATTCCTGACACCGGGGAACAGAGGCGCTATCACATCCATACAACGGCTTTGCAGAAGGCGCTTCGCACGGCCGTAAAAAAGGCCAGAATACCCAAACGGGTAACCTCGCACACATTTCGTCACAGTTTTGCCAGTCATCTTTTACAGGCAAACTACGATATCCGCACAATTCAGGAACTGCTTGGGCACAGTGATGTACGGACAACCATGATTTATACTCACACCGTCAGAAGTGTTACCCTGAAAGAGGCGAAAAGTCCGTTGGATTTTTAAGGGCCGACAGAACATGAAATTCCTCCTTCTATCGGATATTCACGGTAACTTCCCAGCTCTTGAAGCTGTGGCCGCCCGGGTATCCTCAGAGCACTTTGACGGGGTCATCCACGCTGGTGACGCCACTGTGTATGCTCCCTTTCCCAACGAAACCCTTGCCTGGCTGCGGGATCACGAGGCGATCTCCATCCTCGGCAACACCGACCATAAAGTCCGACGTCTGCTGCAGGGAAAGAGTTTCAAAAAACCGCGCAAGGCTGAAAAACGTATCATGTACACTTGGACCGCTGACCACCTGAATCCGGAGAACGGAGCCTATCTAAGCGGGATGAAACAGGAGGAGATACTGGAGATGGAGGGGTGGCGGATCGGCGTCTTCCACGGCAGCCCTGCGAGCCCGGACGAGTTTCTCTTCAGCGATACCCCGACCCTTCGCTTTCAGGAGCTGACAAGGAAGACCGACTGCTCCATCATCATCACCGGCCACTCGCACACCCCCTATCACAAGAAAGTTCTGGGCCGGCATTTCATAAATCCCGGCTCAGTGGGACGCATGTTCGACGGTGATCCGGCGGCCTCATGGGCAATGCTTGAACTGGATAAAGACACGGTCCGGGTCCGTCATTTCCGAACTCGCTACAACGTGGACAGGGTCGTGCACGCTCTGTCCGAAAACCTGCTCCCGCCCATATACGGTATCATGTACCGCCAGGGACGCAAACTCAACTGAGAAACCGAACCCCATGCATGTCAGCATCATCTCCATCACCACCCTGGATGGCAGGATTGCCCCGGCCGGATTCGGCAGCCAGGAGGACCGAAGCTTTCTCGAGCAGATGCGTGCGGAAACCGACGCCAGCCTCCTCGGCGCCGGCTCGCTCAGGGAGTCGGACCCGGAGATGCGGGGCCCGAACGGGCTGCTTGACCCTTCAAGGTTGCGATGCCTTGTCACATCCTCTTCATCCCTGCCCCGGACCAGGAAAATTTTTTCCGACCCGGCCCATCGGCCACTGGTCTTCTGTCCGCGGCAAAGGGTGTCAGCCCTGCGTAAATCCATAGGTGGGGAAACCGCAGAGATCATCGGCATGGTCGTGGATTCCCGGGGGATGGTCCCTCTGGAGGCGATCCTGAAAGAACTGGCCGGTCGGGGCGTAGAACGACTGTTAATAGAAGGCGGAGGACGCCTCAACCACGAGGCGCTCATGGCGGGCATTGTCGATGAACTGCTGCTGACCCTGGCTCCGAAGATATCGGGCAGAGTCGACACCCCCTGCCTGGCGGACGGCCCCGAGCACCTCGGATCCCCCATGCTGGAACTTGCACTCAAGGAGTGGAGGGTTGCCCCCACAGGAGAGCTGTTTCTCCGCTACCGGATACTCCGAAAAAAACAATCTTAACCAAAAACAGGTGCATCAGCCATGGACCAACCACATGACCTGGCCATTCTCTTTTCCGGAGGCAAAGACTCCCTGGCCCTCTATGCCCTTGCCATGCAGGGAAGTCACCCGGAAATTCCCCGGCCGCAGGTCATCCACCTGCTGCACATGAAAAACGGCATGAGCCGCTTTCACAGCTTCCCCAGGCAACGCTACCAGGTAGCCGAGGAGATACTGAAGGCCCAGACCCCGGCAGAAAGACCAACACCCGACACCAGCTACATAGAGCTGGACAGCGGCCGCTTGTTCCAGGGGCTGTGGCTGGACCATTACGAAGACCTGATGCCGCGCTGCGGAGGGAAAAACCTGGTCTGCGTGGCCTGCAAGCTGGCCATGCATGCCAAGGGGATCATTTACTGCATCCGCAACCATGTATCCCTTATCCTTGTGGGCTACACGTCCAAGCAGGGATATTATCCGGAACAGACCCGGGTGTTCATGGAGAAACTGGCGGATTTTTCCAGCCAATTCGGTATCACCACAGCCTATCCGCTCTACGAACCCTTTTCCGACAAGCACATCGCCAGACACCTGCTGGAGGAACACGGCCTGCCGTCCACTGGCGGCGGAGAAAGAAAGTGCCTGTTCTGCCAAACAAAAACAACGGCCACAGAGAAAGAGATCGGGCAGTACCTTGACTTGATGTTTCCCCGGACGGCCGCTTTTGTGGAGCACACGCTGGCCGGGCGTATCCGGGAAGCGGCACTCTGCTTCCCGCCCGGAAATCAGCAGCTATAGGGAAGCGGTCACAGGACACACCGGTTGCGGACCGTCAGGCACAACCTCCGGCGGTATCAAGAAGCATCTCCTTGTCCGGCCATTGCTTTATCCCACCCCTGAGGATATAAATCTTGTCAGCCGGCACGCCGTGGTTGCGCAGATATTCAAAGGCCCGCTTTTCCGCCCTGGTGCCGCGGGGACCGATAATGACCACCGTACTTCCGTTTTCTTCAAACAGATCAACGGCCTTCTTGAGCCTGCGCCTCTCGCCACTGGTCTTCACCGGATAGGCACCGGTCTCCACGGCGCCGAAAAAATGATGCTTCTTGAAATCGTTTGGTTTCTGGATATCGACCAGGAGCAACGGTTTTCTGCTGTCCAGCCAGCCGGAGAGCTGATCGGGCTCGACAAAATTATAATCCATGGCGGCAAAGGCCGTGACACACATCAGCAGCCAGAAAAAGATAGCCAGATTGACTCTTGCTGTGGTCATTACTACCTCCAATATTGTTTGGTATTTCCTTTCCAGGCCCTTTGTTCTTCAATCCAGTATAGGCAGGGAGACAAAAAAATTGCAAACTCCACCCGTGATTTTTCCCTGTAAAGTCCAAAGATAAAGGGATGAACATCCCTTGAGCCCCAAGCATATTACCCGGAAATCCAAGGCGTTATAAGGAACACGATGTGGCACCACAGAGGATTGGCGAGGTTGTATTTTTCTCATCCCCTGCTACAATGAAAAATGACAACTTGTTCTGACCAGGCAGTATTACAGGAATATTTTGTATGCGGACCGCGGCTGTCATTCCCACCCGTAACCGAAAAACGATGATCAACCGGGCCATCGACAGTGTCCTGTCCCAGACAGAGCCGGTGGACGAAATCATCGTGGTGGATGATGGTTCCACAGATGGCACCGGGGCCATGATCAGAAAGCGTTACCCCGCAATCATCGTCCTGCGGACCGAAGGGTTCGGAGCGGGGCTGGCCAGGGACGTCGGGGTCAGGGCCTCCGGGTCTGATCTCTTTTTTTTTCTGGATTCCGATGATCGCTGGCAATCTGAGCACACCGCGCTGTTGCGCCGGAAAATTGAGCAGGACTTCCAGGTAGCCTTTGGTCGGACCCTGACCGTGGACGAGATCGGCGGGAACGATTTTCTTATCCCGGATCAGGGGTCGATCACCTCAGGGGAGTGTTTTTCCCGCCTGGCCCGCTGGTGTTTCCTGGTCCCCTCGTCCGTGGCTGTCACCAGGCAGGCCTACCTGGCAGCCGGTGGATTCGGTAATGAACCGCTGGGAGAGGACTGGTGTTTCTTTCTCCGCCTTGCCGCCCTGTTCCCCTTTGGTTTCTGTCGGGAGATTATCACCGAACGCTATCTCCATCGGAAATCCATCTGCTGTCTGGATGGCACCGGCTCGAAAGAGATCCCGGCCCTGGTCCGGCAGGTCCAAGTTTACGCGGCCAGTCATTGCCCGGAGGATCGGGAACTGGCAGATTTTATCACCACCCATTTACATATTGTCTCCAAGGAGCACCACACATGGAACACGGTCCAGGACTGGTTCACAAGCCTGCAGAGGCACGCCCTACTCTGAAAAAAAGCTTTGACGATACCGCCCACATACGGGCCCTGCAACACTGCACAGACGTGCCGGAACAGCGGCCGACCTTTGATCTTGCGGTCACCGAAGCGGGAATCACCAACAAAACAGTATGGGTTCAACTCCCTCAGGGCAGAATACCCTTTTTAGCGGATGTTGCGGTCAACCTTCCTCCAGAGGTCAAGGGCATCCATATGTCGCGCATGGAGGAGGTAATCTCCGAGCTTTACGAGACAGATTTTTCCGATCTCAGTCAATATGGACGCGCACTCGCTGAACGGGTTCTTGAGCGCCAGCACGGCACCAGGGTCAGGGTACAGCTTCGGGGCAGGGTTCCCCATCTCAGCAAAACCGTGATCAGCGGCAAGGTGTCGGTGGACAGCGCGGAGATATCTGCGGAAATCATCCTGGAAAAGGACAGCACGCCCCTGGTGACCATGGGCCTGTCGCTGCGCCATATCACCGCCTGCCCCTGCACCCAGCTCTATAACCGGGAGCTGCCTGCATTTCCCGCGGATTCGTCACTGCTTCCCACCCATTCCCAGCGCTCCCTGACCACCATCCAGATTACCAGCCGGGACCATGCGCTCTCCTACGATGACCTGTTTCTCTGCCTTTCCAGGGCACTGCACACCACCCAGGACCTGCTGAAACGACCAGATGAAGCTGAAATCGTCTACAGATCGCATGCTCAGCCGCAATTTGCCGAAGATACCGTACGGGAAACCGCGCGGGCGGCCGGAACGATCCTGGGCAACAGGCTTCCGGGCGATGCCTTCCTTGTCATCACCTCTCTCAGTTTCGAGAGCATCCACATCCATGATGTGCGCTGTGAAATCCGGACTCCAATGCACCGGCTGACCGAGCTTCTTTCCACCTGAACCCTGTCCTGTCCGATCCATCAAGGAAAAACTGTCCCTGGGGAGAAATATATGATATTTTGAAGGGTACGCATTGTACAGGCCGCCTGTCCGGTCAAAACGACATCAAAAATTCTCTGTCCGTGCCTGCTGCAAGCTGCATGCCTGCACACTTCAGGACAACGGGAGGAAAAGAAAAATGGCACGTAGAGCCCCGCAAAAAACGGCACAAGATCAGGCTGCGATCACCGCAGACTTTGAAAGTAGCCAAAACTTCCGGATGTCTGAAATCATCAGAGAGGCCCTGGAACGGATCGACAAAAAACTCGACGCCGTTGAATCGACCGACGAGAGATGGAAAAAAATACGCAAGATCCTGCGCAAGAGAGACAAGGACAAGATCCTTGAACGCGCACTTGAAAAATATTACAACGCCGAGGAACTTAAACCCTATCAGGCCGAGCTGATCAAGCTCCAGCGTCACCTGGAACGAACCGGCAAAAAGATGATCATTCTCTTCGACGGCCGAGACGCCTCTGGCAAAGGCGGCACCATCCGCCGGGTCACCCGCTACATGAACGAGAAACACTACCGGGTGGTGGCCCTGGGAAAGCCCAACTCCATCCAGCGCACCCAACTGCATATGAAGCGCTACATCGAACAGTTCCCCCAGGCAGGAGAGATTGTTCTCTTTGACCGCTCGTGGTACAACCGGGCCATGGTCGAGCCGGTCATGGGATTCTGTACAAAAGAACAGTATCGGCGGTTCATGAAAAAAGTCACCATCTACGAAGAAAACTTCATTGACGACGGCAAAACCACCCTGCTCAAGCTCTATTTCTCGGTTTCAAAGGAAGAGCAGGCCCGCCGTTTCGAGCGCCGCAAAAACGATCCTCTGCGCCAGTGGAAACTAAGCGAGGTGGATCTCCAGGCCCAGGAACTCTGGGACGAATTCACGGAAATGAAGTACAGGCTGCTCAAAAAAACCCATACCAAAAAATGTCCCTGGTTTATTATTCGCTCCGACGACAAACACCTGGCCAGGCTCAACACCATGAAGCTCATCCTCAGCTCCACCAAGTACACCGGCCGCAGCCGGACGCTGAATTTCCTACCGGATCCCGAAATCATCGTTCCGGGCAACAAAGAGCTGAAAATCATGGAAAAACAACGTAAAAAACACGGAAAGTTCCTCTCGTAGCCATCACGGAAGGAATCCTTTACGGAGGAAGACATGGCTCACGCTAAAAACGGCAACGAAAAAAAACATAAAAAAAACAAGAAAAACTCTCTGACCGGTTTCAAGCTCCTTGAGGGTACGGCCTATAAGTTCAAGGACCGGACAAAGAGCCCCAACCATTATCCGGTCTGGGTCAAGAAGACTCAGCTCGAGTATGAAATAGAGCTCAAACAGCTGCAAATCGAGCTGATGAAACTTCAAACCCACATGAAGGCCACAGGGATGCGTATCCTGGCCATCTTCGAGGGCCGGGACGCGGCCGGAAAGGGTGGGACAATCAAAAGAATTACCGCCTTTCTCAACCCCAGAAACACCAGGGTGGTAGCGCTCTCCAAACCCAGTGACACCGAACAGACCCAGTGGTATTTCCAGCGCTACGTTCCTCACCTTCCCGCTGCGGGAGAGCTGGTGCTCTTCGACCGATCCTGGTACAACCGGGCCATGGTCGAGCCGGTCATGGGATTCTGTACCGACCAGCAGCACAAGCGGTTTTTGAAAGACGTCCCTCTTTTTGAGGAGATGCTGGTCAAAGACGGCATCAAACTGTTCAAGTTCTATTTTTCCGTTTCAAGAGAGGAGCAGGCCAGGCGGTTCGAGGCCCGCAAGACCGATCCACTCAAACAGTATAAACTCTCACCGGTGGACAATCTGGCCCAGAAATACTGGGACAAGTACTCGGTTAAAAAATTCCAGATGCTCAATGAAACCAACCGGACCCTCACCCCGTGGACCATCATCCGCTCGGACGTCAAGAAAAAGGCCCGGCTCAACTGCATCAAACACATCCTTTCCAACGTGGAATACGAGGGCAAGCTGGCCCCGGAACTCCTGCAGACCGACCCGGAAATAGTTATCTCCGGTATCGACGAGATCAAACACATGGAAAAGAACCTTTTTGCCCCGAATAAACTAAGGGGTTGAAGAGGTGCGGCAAACCGTTGACCGCGCCTAAAAGCATGTCATAAAAAATCGAAACAAAAACAGTGGCTTAAAAAGAAAAATCCGTCACCCAAACACCTTGACACCACCTGTTTTCAAGCTCATAATATAAAAGGAACTCATGGGCAATCATGCTCCACGCCCCATATAACACAACAACAGGAGGTCTTTATGGGACGCGAAAAAGTTCTGTTCAAGAGCGAAGAGAAAAAGAGTGTAACCGAAGTATGCGCAATACTGCGCCAGATGGCGGATAAGATCGAGCAGGGCCATATGACTCTTACCCAGGGGGGTAACGAGATCATCCTCGACTTTCCCCGCTCCATGGTCCTGGAAATCAAGGTAGAGGATGAAGCCAAAAAGAGAAAAGGCACCAAGCGGAGCCTGGAGATCGAACTGGAATGGTATCCTGATGCCCGGGACGAAGACTCCAGCGTAACCATTGGATAATCGGTAATCCTGCTCATCCTCCAGACAGGACACAAAAAACAAAATAACCGCTCCGGAGATTTGCGGAGCGGTTATTTTGTTTCAGTTCTTTCTGCACCAGGTTGTGATCAGGAAATCTTGCCGCAGCATTTCTTGTATTTCTTTCCCGAGCCGCACGGACAGGGGGCATTGCGGCCCACCTTCTGCTCCCTGCGCTGGACCGGCTTGTTCTCCTGCCCGCTGCTGGCCGCCGAGGCACGACGGGCCATCTCCAGCTCCCGTTCACGCTCCAGACGCCGCTCCTCTTCCAGCCGGGCGACCTCGTCCTCCTGAACGATCTGCACGCGCAGCAGAGTCCCGACGGTCTGTTCCTTGACCGTCTGGATCATGGACATAAACAGATTAAATCCTTCCTTCTTGTACTCGTCCAGCGGGTTTTTCTGCCCATAACCGCGCAGGCCGATACCTTCCTTGAGATGGTCCATATTGAGCAGATGCTCTTTCCAGTGGGTATCCACCATCTGCAGCAGGATGATGCGCTCGAGATGGCGCATCTGCTCTTCGCCATTGTGATCTTCCTGCCGGGCATAAGCCTGATTGACCTGGTCAAGGAGCAGTTCGGACAACCGCCGGGCGTCAAGCTCCTCCCGCTCCTCTTCAGGAACATTGAGCTCCAGGTTGAAAAGCTCGGCCATCCGTTCGCCAAGTCCCTGCCAGTCCCAATCCTCGGACGGGGTCCGTTCGATGGCGTATTCCTGTACCAGGCCATCGACCAGGTCGGCTATCATGTCGTCGATGATCTGCTTGACATTGTCACTCTCAAGCACTTCCCGGCGTTGACGATATATGACTTCCCGCTGCTTGTTCATGACATCGTCATATTCCAGCAGGTGTTTCCGGATATCGAAGTTATGCCCTTCCACCTTGCGCTGGGCATTTTCTATAGCCTTGGAGATCATCGAGTGTTCGATGGGCTCATCCTCTTCCATACCCAGCTTGTCCATGATCGAGCTCAGGCGGCCGGAGCCGAAAATACGCAGCAGGTCGTCTTCAAGTGAGAGAAAAAACCGGGATGAACCAGGATCGCCCTGACGGCCGGAACGACCACGGAGCTGGTTGTCGATCCGGCGCGATTCATGGCGGCTGGTTCCAAGTATATGCAGACCGCCCAGATCGCGTACTCCCTCGCCGAGCTTGATATCGGTCCCCCGGCCGGCCATGTTGGTGGCAATGGTCACCTTGCCCTTCTGCCCGGCCTGGGCCACGATCTCGGCCTCGCGCTCATGGTGCTTGGCATTGAGAACCTCGTGGGGAATACCCTCTTTTTTGAGCATGCTGGAGATTTTTTCCGACACATCGATGGAAATGGTGCCCACCAGGACCGGCTGCCCCTTGGAGTGCAGATCCTTGATCTCCCTGACTATAGCCCGATATTTGGCCGCCTTGTTCTTGTAGATGACGTCGGGATAATCCCTGCGGATCATCTCCTGATGGGTGGGGATGACCACCACGTCCAGGTTGTAAATCTTTTTGAACTCGGCCGCCTCGGTGTCGGCGGTGCCGGTCATGCCGGCGAGCTTGTCGTACATGCGGAAATAGTTCTGAAAGGTAATCGAGGCCAGGGTCTGGTTCTCGCGCTCGATTTTGACACCCTCCTTGGCCTCCAGGGCCTGGTGCAGCCCGTCGGAATAACGCCGCCCCTCCATGGTCCGACCGGTGAACTCATCGACAATGACCACCTGACCGTTCTTGACGATGTAGTCAACGTCCCGCTGGAAGAGCACATGCGCCTTCAGGGCCTGGTTGACATGATGGAGAAAGTTGATATTACGGGGATCATACAGGTTGTCCACCCCGAGAAGTTCTTCGGCAAGGGCCACTCCCTCATCGGTGAGCATGACCTGGCGCGCCTTCTCGTCCTTGGTATAATGCTCATTCTCCTTGAAATGGCGCATAATCCGATCCACCTTGAGGTAAAGGTCGGTGCTCATGTCGGCCGGACCGGAGATGATCAGCGGCGTCCGGGCCTCGTCGATGAGGATCGAGTCCACCTCGTCGACAATGGCGTAATTGAAGCCGCGCTGGCAGAAGTCCTTTATATCGAACTTCATGTTATCACGCAGGTAATCGAAACCGAACTCATTATTGGTTCCGTAGGTCACGTCCGCCGCATAGGCGTCTCGACGGGCGTCGTCGTCCATGTCATGGACAATGGAGCCGGTGGTCAGGCCAAGAAACCGATAGACCTGGCCCATCCACTCCACGTCGCGGCTGGCCAGGTAATCGTTGACCGTCACCACGTGTACACCCTTGCCGGTCAGGGCGTTGAGATAAACCGGTGCCGTGGAAGTCAGTGTCTTGCCCTCACCGGTCTTCATCTCGGCGATCTTGCCCTGATGAAGAACGATACCGCCAATGAGCTGGACATCGTAATGGCGCTCGCCCAATACCCTTTTAGCAGCCTCGCGGACCACGGCAAAAGCCTCGGGCAAGAGATCATCCAGGGATTCCCCCCTGGAGATCCGTTCCTTGAACTCCACAGTCTTGGCGGCCAGCTCCTCGTCGGACAGGGGTTCCACCGATGGTTCCAGATCATTGATCCTGGCCACCACCTGACGCAGCTTTTTGATCTCTCGATCGTTTTTTGAACCGAAAACCTTTGTTAATGCTTTTCCAATCATCTGTATCTCCGTACGGAGTCGCTCCGTAACTCTTCTCTTTGTGAACTCTGGTCCCAGTCTGAACGTGGCGGTTTACCCGGTGCCGGCGGCGGAAAAATCGGGTGACGTCCAGATAAGCGCTTCCTCGTCACAGTCGGGAAACTGCGGGCAGTTGAGACAATCGCTCCAGATCTTGTGGGGCAGGTCCCGCTTATCGATATCGGTAAAATCAAGTTTCCGGAAAAAACCGGGCTGGTAGGTCAGGGTGAAGACCTGGCCGATCTCCAGGCTTCTGGCCTCGTCCAGGCAGGAATTCACCAGCCTGGTGCCTATACCGCGTCCCTGGTGATCCTCGGGAACGGCCAGGGAACGGATTTCCGCCAGATTCTCCCAGCAGATGTGCAGGGCGCAGACACCCTGAATCGCGCCATCATCCTCAAAAACTATGAAATCACGCAGACTGTCGTAAAGGGAACTGATGGAACGGCCAAGAAGCAGCCCCTGGCTGGCAAACTGACGAAGCAGACCGTGAATCTCCGGTACATCACCCATCCGCGCGGGCCGGATTCGGCCCGTCTTCCGTGTATCTCTGCAGGTAACCATGAAAATATTGTATAGTACTCATCCCGGACGATCCGGTCAAGCCATCACATCAACAGGGAACATGCCCCGGCGACCCGATACCAGAGCCACCCGGCCGAACCCGGTTTCAACCGGTTTTCCCGGAGCTCACGATTCGTTTTCTTCCCTCGGGTCGAATAACGGGCAGCGGTGTTTCCCGGGCCGGCTTATGCTCAACAGTGGCACTGCGCCGCTCTTTCTCTGCCGGCGGCAGCAAAATCGTCTGCCCGGCCCAGATGCCCAGAAGAAACATCCAGAGAAAGAGGCAGAAACAGACCACCCCGATACCCAGCAGACCACTCAGGCTGAGCTGAAACCGGAACCGTTTTCCGGTTCGGCTCTTTTTCCGGGATCGGGTTGTTTTCTTCCGGGCCATGGAGGTGTTACCGGTTACATTTTTTCCGGGGTGCTCAGACCCACCAGGCGCAAACCGTTACCGATAACGGTCTTGAGTCCGGCACAAAGGGCCAGTCGGGCCCCAGTGAGGTCGGGATCCCCGCCCAGAACCTTGTGTTTGTTGTAGAAGCTGTGAAACTGACCGGCCAGATCCATGAGATAGAAAATAATCCGGTGGGGGGCCAGGTCGCGGGCCGCCCCGGCCACGAGCGCTGGATACTCGGCCATGGTTTTGAGCAGGTTGTACTCTTCCACCTCCTGCAGCCGGACCAGATCCGCCTCTTCCGCCGAAGGGATGACCACCCCTTTCTCAGCTGCCTGGCGCTCTATACTGCAGAGCCTTGCATGGGCATACTGGACATAGTAAACCGGATTTTCCTGGCTTTCCCTGGTGGCGAGGTCCAGGTCGAACTCCAGCTGCGAATCCGGCTTGCGCATGAGAAAGAAAAAGCGCAGAGCATCCACCCCGACCTCGTCCACCAGTTCGTCGACAGTGACAAAAGTGGCCTTGCGGGTGGACATCTTGACCTGCTTCCCATCCCGGGTCAGGGTAACGAACTGGTGCAGCACCACCTGAATCTTTGAATCATCATAGCCCAGCGCACGGATTCCGGCCAGGACATCGGGCACTGTGGCGATATGATCGGCACCGAAGATATCGATCATCCAGTCGAATCCTCGACGGAACTTTTCCCGGTGATAGGCAATGTCAGGAAGCCGGTAGGTGGGCTCGCCGCTACTCTTGATGATGACCCGGTCCTGCTCCTGGCCGAACTCAGAGGTCTTGAACCAGACGGCTCCATCCTTTTCATACACCAGGCCCTTTTCCCGCAACCGGGCCACCACATCGTCAATCAACCCCTTTTCATACAGGGTATGCTCGTTAAAATAGGAGTCAAAACGGATACCGATCCGCTTGAGTGTCTGATCGATATCGGCAAAGATGGCCTTCTGGGCTATCTCCTTGAAGACCTCAACCTCGCTGTCCTTCAGAGCATCCCCCTGTTCTTCAATGATGGAGCGGGCGATATCATAGAGGTAACCGCCCTGGTAGCCGTCCTCAGGAAACTCATATTCCTCTCCAAGCAGCTCCAGGTAACGGGCCTTGAGCGACTCGCCCAACACCCGCATCTGCCGGCCGGCATCGTTGAAATAATATTCCCGGCTCACCTCATACCCCACCGCCTCCAGGAGCCGGGCTATGGTGTCGCCCAGGATCCCGTTACGGCCATGACCGATGGAGAGCGGGCCGGTGGGATTGGCAGAGACAAACTCCACCAGAACCCTGGCCCCTTCACCCTGGCTGCTGCGCCCGAACCGCTCACCCTGCTCATGGATAGGCGCGAGAACCGAGCTCCAGATGGAATCACAGAGAAAGAGGTTGACAAAACCAGGCCCGGCGATCTCCACCTTGTCTATAATCTGCCGGTGAGCGGACAGCATGTCGGCCAGCTGCCCGGCCACTTCGCGGGGGTTACGTTTTTCTTTGCCCGCTACCACCAGGGCCATATTGGTGGAAAAATCTCCCTGTCCCTCGTGCCGGGGAACCTCCACAGTATACTTCCCCGCCGCAGCGTCGGTCCAGAGTCCCTTTTCGACCCCCTGGTCAAAACAATCGTCAACAAGTTTCTTCAGCTGTGATTTAATCATCAGTTTTTAATAAATATCCAGATTATCAGCGAGTTAGATTGAAAGTCAGTCATCCAGATAGACCCGCCGGTTCAGGTTGCCAAACAGGCAGAGCACCTCGTAATTGATGGTTCCCATCCAGGCGGCGATCTCGTCACAACTGATCTCCCCTGCCCCCTGGCGGCCAAGCAGAACCACTTCGTCTCCCGGCCGGACCTCCTGAAGGTCAGTGACATCCACCATGGTCAGATTCATGGATATGCGACCAACCACAGGAGCCCGGCGGCCTTGAACAAGGACCTCGGCCCGGTTGGTGAGAGTCCGGAGGTAACCGTCTTCATAGCCCACAGGCAACAAGGCTACCCGGGTCTTCCGGCCGGTGGTGTATATGTGACCGTAGCCAAGTCCGCTTCCCGCGGGAACATCTTTTACCTGAATGACCCGGCTCACGAACCGCATGGCCGGCTGCAGTCTCTCCCCGGCCGCAAGCTCCCGACCGGTAAGCCCATCGGGATAACATCCGTAGAGGGAAATTCCCGGCCGGACCATATCCAAACGGGTACCGGCAAAATACAGCAGGCCGCCCGAATTGGCAATATGCAGACAGAGTCCATCGGGAAGCTGGTCGCCAAGCGACTCCACCAGGGCGGTGAACGCGCTCAGCACTTCCATGGTGCTGGTTGACGCACGATCATCGGCCAGGGGAAAGTGGGCCAGAATGCCTTTGAGCTGCACACCCGCAGTGTCCATGATCCGGCGAATCACCCGGGGCGCCTGATCCAGGGTAACCCCCTGACGGCCCATCCCGGCATCCACCTTGAGATGAACGTTTATCCCGCGACCCTTCCTCCGGGCCTCCCGGGACAGTGATGGCAGCAGAGTATCGTCCACCAGGACCGGGGTCAGATCAAAATCAAAAAGAGGAGGAACAAGCTCGGGCAGGATGCCGGTAAAAACAAACACGGGCTGGGAAATTCCCGCCTTCCGCAGGGTTACCCCCTCGACCACCTCGGCCACTCCGAAGGCGTCCGCTCCGGCACCGGCGAAGACCCTGGCGCATTCCACCATGCCATGGCCATAACCATCGGCCTTGACCATGGGCATGATTCCGGCCTTTCGTGCCACCCGCCGAAGAAGCCGCATGTTGGACCGCAGAGCAGGGCGCGATATCTCCACCCTGTTGAGCGATTCAATCATGGCGAATCCACTTGAACCAGGCAAGCCAGCCATGGCGACTGGAAAAGAGCAGGCCGCAACCTATGGCCACATAGACCGTACCCACGACTTTCCCCGGCTCGACCAACGCCCGCATGGTAATGCCTGATGCCACCATGAGTCCCGCCAGGGCCCAGGTTTTCCAGCAGTAGACAGCACCCAGGCAGGTTCCATCCCGGAGCTCGACAATCCGCGCCACGATGCTGTGCCGGATCGCCCTGTCGAGAACCAGGAAAGATTTCGCTATCCCCAGGGCAACGGCAGGAAGTACCAGCCAGCGATCGGGTCCTGATCCCATCCAGCCCCATCCCCGTATGATGAGCATGATTCCGATGGATGTCCAGAGCAGAGAGGCCACAAATAGATGAACCGAACGATTCACTCCCGGTTTCCATCGTGCCTGTCTCACCGTTTTTTGTCTCATATCCCTGAAAACAAGATAAGCCCATCCCCCGGTCGGGGAATGGGCTTATCGATACACCGTATGAACTGGTGAAATCAGACTTCAGTTACAGTGAGAGCGCCTTCAGGACATACCTCAACACAGGTCTCGCAACCCAGGCACTCATCCGGCTCGACAGCTTCACATTTACCATCAACCATCTCGTAAACCTGTGCAGGACAGGCATTTACGCACTCTTCACAACCAGCACACTTGTCTTTATCAACGACGATTTCCCACATGATTCTACCTCCGTTTCAATGAATTCAACTAATGGGTAATTTGACAACCTTTATCAGACCGCCTTCCACAATAAAAAGGCGGGAGGCAAGTTGCCCTTCCTCTAATCCACAGCGCTCGGGTTTGTCAAGATAAAAGATGGAGAGCATCGTGATACAGTGACCAGATAACAACTTGTTGATTCGATATGACAAACAAATTCCGGCCCCCCCACCGAAGACCTGCGGTAAGGAAAAATTATGTTGACCATGGGCTGGTATCCAGAATAGATTGTCAGATCATAAATCTCTTCCTGTGAGTTCACGTTCAATGACACCAAAAAAGAAAAACAAAGGCCGCCGGAACTGGTCTCCGGAAAAGGGAGAACAGGCCATGGTGGAAGGTATCCTCGAAGGCAGTCCGGATGCTGTCGGGGTCGCGGTTATCCGCCTGGACTGCGGTTGCCGCAAAATGGCGGCCGTCAACCGGGATGGAGACCCGGCCAGCGAAATCATCATGTACCGAGACCAGGCCGAATCCATCTGCGACCAGTGCAAAAAAGACGACGGCAACTTCATGCGGGTCACCCACCAGTTTATCAGCTGGATCAAACCGGAACCCGATGAAGCGCGCAAAAAAATGATCCTGGCCAAGGTTCTGGGAACACAGGAAAACACAACCCATTAACAGGCTGTCGAAAAACGTAACGAGCGACGATGAGACAAGGAAAAATGAGGCGAAAATGCGCAGTTACACGGAGCACATGAGCATTTTAAGCCGAATTTTAACGCAGCATCATCAAGCGTAGCAGTTTTTCAACGGCCTGTTAAGCGAATACAGAGCCCTGTATTGAGGGCATAACACAAGCTGATCCGGGAACCATAGGTATCACTCAAGGAGAACTGACCATGGCAGAGAAAATCTATCGTGTCAACATGACCGACCTCACCACAAGCATAGAAGACGTTCCCTCGGAATGGATGGGCCTTGGCGGCAGAGGACTTACTTCGACTATCGTCGCGGCCGAAGTTGAACCAACCTGCCACCCCCTGGGACCGAAAAACAAACTGGTCATTGCTCCGGGACTTCTTTCCGGCACTCCGGCCGCCAACTCCGGCCGACTCTCCATTGGCGCCAAGAGCCCTCTCACCGGGACTATCAAGGAGGCCAATGCCGGCGGCACGGCCGCACAGATGCTGGCAAAACTAGGCTGCAAGGCCCTGGTCATAGAAGGTTTGCCCAACGACGACACCTGGTACAGCCTGCACTTTACCAAAAACGGCATCACGATCAACAAAGAGAGCGAGCTGATCGGCAAGGGTAACTTTGCCGTGGTGGATGCCATACACCAGCGGCTGGGAGAAAAAAACGGCGTCATCACCATCGGGCCTGCGGGCGAAATGCGTCTTTGCGCAGCCAATATCTCGATCAAGGATCCTGATGGCAAACTGCGTTCCAACGGCCGCGGCGGACTTGGCGCGGTCATGGGCTCCAAACGAATCAAATTCATCGCCATAGACCCTGCCGATGCCAGGGTCGAGCTGGCGGATCCGGATAAATTCGCCAAAGCCAACAAAACCTTTGCCAAGGCCCTGGTGGACAACCCCATCAGCCAGGCCCTGGCCCAGTACGGCACGAACGTCCTGGTCAATATCATCAACGAAGCCGGCGCCCTGCCCACCCGGAACTTTACCTCCGGCCAGTTCGAGGGCCATGAAGCGATCTCCGGCGAGACCATGCACGACATGATTGTCGAGCGAAACGGTAAACCGCGGCATAACTGCCATAAGGGTTGTGTCATCCAGTGTTCTCAGATCTTCAAAGACAAGGACGGCAACTACAAGACTTCCGGTTTCGAATACGAGTCCATCTGGGCTATGGGGGCCGACTGCTGCGTGGACAACCTTGACCATATCGCCGAGGCGGACCACCTGATGGATGATATCGGCATCGACACCATTGAAACCTCGGTGGCCATGGGTGTGGCCATGGAAGCCGGAGTCCTCGAATTCGGTGACGGAGAGGGTATCTGCCGAATCCTGAAAGAAGAGATCGCCAAGGGCACCCCGCTTGGCCGGATCATCGGCAACGGCGCTGCCTCGGTGGGCCGGGCCTTTGGCGTCACTCGGGTGCCCGTGGTCAAGAATCAGGCCATTCCGGCCTATGATCCGCGCGCGGTCAAGGGTATTGGCATCACCTACGCCACCTCAACCCAGGGTGCTGATCACACCATGGGCTACACCATTGCCACCAACATCCTTGGCGTGGGCGGCTCTGTAGATCCGCTCTCTCGGGAGGGACAGGTCGAGCTGTCTCGTAATCTGCAGATTGCCACCGCTGCCATCGACTCCACCGGCATGTGCCTGTTCATCGCCTTTGCCGCCCTGGACGACGAAACCTGCCTGCCTGCCCTTATCGACATGATCAACGCCCGCTTCGGAATCAACCTGACCGGAGACGATGTCACAAATCTCGGGGCCACCATCCTCAAGACCGAGCGGGCCTTCAACCAGGCTGCCGGATTCACATCCAAGGACGACCAGTTGCCCGAATTTTTCATGGAAGAGCCCATTGCCCCCCATAACGTTGTCTGGGACTTTACCGAAGAGGAAATAGCCAAGTTCTGGAACTTCTAAACATGGTGGACATCAAGGTCAAGCTGTTTGCCTATTTCCGCGAAGGCCGCTTCAAGGAGGCGGCCTTCCGGTATGAGGAGGGAACCACACCGGGCAGGATTGTCACGCAGCTTGGCATTGATCCCGATGATGTGGGCGTTATTATGGTCAACAATCGTCAGGCCGGCATGAATACGGTATTGAACGACGGCGACACAGTCGCGATTTTTCCGAAAATAGGCGGCGGCTGAACCGCGGCAACCATCCTCTGCACAGACCTTCATCCCCCCGCAGCTATCCCTGTACCGCCAGACATCCACCAGACCTGACACAGCCGGAAAAGACCACACCGGACAGGCGCACCTTTGCCAGTTGAACACGATTTGCCTGTAAACCGGCCCGCAGGCCATCTTTCTTGCTCCGGGACATAAAATTGCTGGATAGGGCTTCATAATGTCTGTAAGATAGCTCCCATCACCACCGGAAGCGCCCGGCTGTAAGGCTAGAGCCCACATGAACCTCAACCACTGGCACAAGACAGTGCTTACGGACGATTCCCTTGAACTGTTCAGCCGCAATCTTGGAACCCTGGAGCCAGGCGAACAGCGGCAACTCGGCAAGGCAACGGTGACCGTCATCGGCTGCGGCGGGCTTGGGAGCATGATCATCGAAGAGCTTCTCAGGCTGGGGGTAGGCCGGTTGCTGCTCTGTGATCCGGACCGGTTCGAGCCCTCCAACTGCAACCGCCAGCTCTATGCAACCAGGCATACCCTGGGACATCCCAAGGCCGAAGTGGCCTCCAGACGGGCCCGGGAAGTGCACGGATTCACAGATGCTATCCCGGTGGTCGCCGCTTTCCAGGAGGCAGAGGAAGCGCTTTTTTCCGCAACTGACGTGGTTGTGGACTGCCTGGATAATGGCCCGGCGAGAAGAGAACTCTCCCTTCTCTGTCATGTAAAAAAAATCCCCCTTGTCCATGGCGCGGTGGAGCGGTGGTACGGACAGATCGGGGTGCAGATGCCTGGCTCAACGATGGTGGCTGATCTGTACCGGTACTCGACGCAAACCCCTGAAACCAGGGCACCCTCGGTGGTGTCGTGTACAGTGGGTGTGATCGCCTCCCTGCAGGCCCTGGAAACCTGCAAGCTGATCCTGGACCACCACTCTCCCCTGCAAGACAGCTGGATGAGCGTGGATTTACGCAGCCTCAGCTTTGACCTGATCGGATAACATCCATGGTCTTCAGCCACTGCCTGTCAACGGACTCACATATAAAAACGGCACACAGACTCTCCATGAAACAGACACGAAAAGAATACGTTATCTCCATTATGGCCCGGGACCGGGTCGGCATCATCGCCGATGTTTCCGGAGCTATCTCCTATATGGGCGGTGACCTGGCCGATATGCGCCAGCAAGTACTACGCGGCTACTTCACGATGATTCTGCATGCCTCCTTTCCAGCAGACACCGACGAGGCAACCATTCTTGACAAGCTCAGTCGTCTTGACGACCCGGAGTTCGGCAGCCTGGCGGTCCAGCTTCAGGAGGTGAGGACGGTTCCTGTTGACGAAACCGCTCCGAGTCTTGAAAACAGCTATGTACTCACAGCCGAAGGCGAGGACCGGATCGGGTTTGTGGCCACGGTATCGAAATTTTGTGCCGACAACGAGATCAACATCCTGGACCTCTCCACCACCGTGGCCGAGGACCGCTATATCATGATCCTCTTTGTCGATCTCAGCCGCTGTGCGTCTATTGACGAGCTACGCCGCAGACTGGACCACTTTGCGCAAGAGACCGATCTCAACATGGTGCTGCAGCATTACGATATCTTCAAAGCCACCAACGAGATCAAGATATTCTTCAGCCGCAGCCCGGGCGACGAATGATGTTCTTATGTTTTTGCCATTTCCACCCCTGACCAACTATGAAAACCGACCAGCAACCATCTGAATTCATGATGTTTTTCAATTAAAACAGATAGAAAACAATGATTCGATCCGACCAGATACTCTCCACCGTGGACATGATCCAAAAGGAAAACCTCGATGTCCGCGCCGTAACCATGGGCATTGACCTTCATGACTGCCGCAGCCACGATGCCGGCACCACCTGCCGGCGCATCCGGGAAAAAATCTGTCGCTATGCCGGCAACCTGGTATCAACCTGTGAAAAAATTGCCCGTAAATACGGAATCCCTGTGGTGAACAAGCGCATTGCCGTCACCCCCATCGGTTCCATTGGTGCCGGTTATACCCGGGAGGAATTCGTCCTCTTGGCCCAGGCACTGGACGGAGCGGCCAGCGAGGTTGGCATTGACTTTCTTGGAGGATTCTCGGCCAATGTCGAAAACGGCATGAGCGGAGGAGCGCGCGAGCTGATTCTTGCCATTCCCGAGGCTCTGAGCTGTACATCCAAGGTCTGTGCCTCGATCAATGCCGGGTCGAGCAAGCATGGGATCAACATGGAGGCTGTGGCCATGCTGGGCCGCACGATAAAAGATGTGGCCGAGCGTTCGTCGGACACCGGTGGCTTCGGGGCTGCCAAACTGGTCATCTTTGCCAACCAGCCCGAGGCCAACCCTTTCATGGCCGGGGCCATCCACGGAACAGGCCAGCATGAGGTGGTGATCAATGTCGGGGTCTCCGGGCCCGGCGTCATTGCCCGGGCCCTGGAGCGACGTCTCGACCAGGGTGACAGCCCGGGGCTGCACGATCTGGCCGATGAAATAAAGCAGACCGCTTTCCGGGTCACCAGGTGCGGTGAGCTGATCGGCCGCCGGGTTGCCCAGCGACTCGGCGTACCTTTCGGCATTGTCGATGTGTCCCTGGCCCCCACTCCAAGGATCGGCGACTCGGTGGGCGAAATCCTCAAGATTCTTGGAGTGGACGACATCGGCGCCCCTGGTTCCACAGCTATTGTTGCCATGCTCAACGATGCGGTGAAAAAAGGGGGCACCTTTGCCAGCCAGAGCGCCGGTGGCCTGAGCGGGGCCTTTATCCCGGTTTGTGAGGATGCCGAGCTTGCTGCGGCAGTGGCAAATGGCAGCCTGCCCCTTGAGAAACTGGAAGCCATGACCTCGGTCTGCTCTGTGGGCCTGGACATGGTCGCCATACCCGGCTCGGTTGATGCGGCCACCATTTCCGCCATCATGGCCGACGAAATGGCAATCGGCATGATCAACCACAAGACCACAGCAGTGAGGATCATCCCGGTGCCGGGCAAGGAAGCAGGTGACTTTGTCTCCTTTGGCGGCCTGTTCGGAGAGTCCGCCATCCTGGAGGTGCGAAACAGTGGCAAATCAAGCCGGTTTATCGGTTTTGGCGGCAAAATTCCGGCCCCGATCAACAGCCTGAAAAATTAAGAAATATTATCATATGAAAGGTTTTTTCCAGCTCATCAGTTCCACGGAATTCCTCCAGCTTTTCTCCAGGTTCCAGCCGCTGGACGGCGATCGGATTCCGCTTGGCCAGGCCGACGGCAGAATCCTGGCAGAAGATGTCACAGCCCCGGAACAACTCCCGCCCTTTTCCCGTTCCACCATGGACGGTTTTGCGGTCCGGGCCAGGGACACATTCGGCTGCAGCGAATCTGAACCGGCTCTACTTGCGATAGTTGGCGAGATCGCCATGGGCAGCTCAGGCCAGGATATAAACCTGAAACCTGGACAAACCGCCAGAATCTGGACCGGAGGCGCCCTGCCCGCCAAAGCTGACGGGGTGGTTATGGTGGAATACACTCACCTGCTCGATGACGACACGGTGGAAATTTTTCGCCCGGTGGCACCGGGCGAGAACGTGATTCGGGCAGGTGAAGATTTTGAAAAAGGGCAGGTTGTCCTGGAGCGGGGCAGAAAACTGCGTCCCCAGGATCTTGGAGTCCTGGCCGGACTTGGCATCACCACCCTGTTCGTGTACCGCCAGCCCAAGGTTGCCATTCTCTCCACCGGAGACGAACTGGTCCCGCCGGATCAGAAGCCCGCACCAGGCCAGATCCGGGACATCAACTCCACCACTCTTGCCACCCTTGTCCGGGAGGCTGGTGGAATCCCCGAACAATTTGGTATTGTTGAAGACTGTTTTGACGACATGTTTACGGCGTGCAGCGAAGCAATCGCAGATGCCGACATGGTGCTTCTCTCCGGCGGCAGCTCCGTTGGCCGACGCGACTTCACCCTGCAGGTCCTGGAAGAACTGCCCTCCTCCGAGCTGCTGGCGCACGGAGTGGCCATCCGGCCAGGCAAACCCACCATTTTAGCTTCGGTGGGCAACAAGGCCCTGTTCGGCCTGCCCGGTCATGTGGCATCGGCCATAGTGGTCTTTCATCTCTTTGTCCGCCCTCTGCTGCGCCTTTTTTCCGGCCTGGAAGCCGACCATGGCCTGCAGCAGATCCAGGCAATAACCACGCAGCAGATTCCCTCTGCCATTGGCCGGGAAGAATATGTCCGGGTCCAAATCAGCTGGCAGGAACCGGGTAAACCACCCCTGGCCACCCCGATTTACGGTAAATCCGGACTGCTCTCCCCGCTGGTAAAGGCGGATGGACTCCTTGTGATCCACAGGGACAGCGAAGGGCTGGATCAGGGAGCGTCCGCCAGGGTGCTGCTTTTTCCCTGACACGACACATGAGACTGTCTTGAATAAGTTGCACCAATGAACCGCTCGGTGAAACGAACTTTTACAATAACATCCATGCAGGATCGCACGGCCTGCACAACGAAACATGAAAAGTGTCGCCCCAAGGAAAGCGGGACGCGACTTTCACAGAAAACGCCATGAAACGAAAAATATATCTCAACATGCAGCCCCTTGAAGAGGCGCAGCGTCTCTTCTGGTCACGATTCAGAGACTATGCTACCGGAGAGGAAACCATACCCAGCCGGGAGGCTGCCGGACGGGTGACAGCAACGGCGGTAAGCGCCCGGCTCTCCTCACCTTCCTTCCATTCCGCAGCCATGGACGGGCTGGCCGTCAAAGCCGAGGACACCTTTGGCGCCGCGGACGACAATCCGATCACTCTGGACATCGAGTCCGGCCAGGCGGTTTTCATCAATACCGGACACCCCATGCCCGAGGGTAAGGACGCGGTGGTCATGATTGAACATGTCCTGCTCACCGATGACCAGAAGCAGGGAGTTATCAGAGCCCCGGTGTATCCCTGGCAGAACGTACGCAAGGTCGGTGAAGACATTGTCGCCACTGAGCTGCTCTTTCCCAGCAACCACCTCATTATCCCGCCGGACGTTGCCGCCCTGCTCACCGCGGGCTGTCCACAGGTAACGGTACGAAAACGACCCAGGCTCACCATTATCCCCACCGGCACCGAGCTGGTTGATCTCGAAAACTGTACGGATACCCCGCCGCCAGGGAAAACCATTGAATCTAATTCAGCGGTCCTGGCGGCGCTGGCCAGACAGGCAGGCAGCGAAGTGACAGTGACAAAAATCATTGCCGATGATTACGAGAATATAAAAAACCATCTTCGCTCTGCAGTGGAATCCGACGCTGACGTGGTGATCATCAATGCGGGCTCATCGGCCGGCAGCGCCGACTATACGGTCCAGGTTATCGACGAGCTTGGTGAGGTGCTGGTGCACGGAGTCACCATCATGCCCGGCAAACCCACGATCCTGGGCGTCATTGACGGCAAGCCGGTGGTGGGCAATCCCGGGTATCCGGTCTCGGCCATTATTTCCTTTGAACAGTTTGTCGTGCCCCTGCTGGCCATGATGCAGGGGCTGAGCCTGCCGGCTCCGATCACGGCCAGGGCAGTGCTGGCAAGAGACCTGCCATCCAGGGGTGGTATCGAGGAGTTTCGACGGATGATTGCCGGCAAGATCGGCGAACAGCTGGTGGCCCTGCCGCTCAAAAAGGGGGCCGGTGCCATCACCACCCTGACCCGGGCCAATGCCATGTTGCGTATTCCCGCCTCGTCGGAAGGCGAAACCCGGGGCAGCGGGGTAAAAATTGAGCTGCTGAGGCCACTTGAACAGATCGAAAAAACCATCCTCTGCACCGGCAGCCATGACCTCTGCCTCGACCTGCTCCATGATTTCCTGAAAAAATCCATCCCTGCCTATTCCCTGGCATCCACCCATGTAGGTTCCCTGGGCGGAATCATGGCAATCCGCGACAATATGACCCACATGGCAGGATCGCACCTGCTCGACCCGGAAACCGGCGAATATAACGTCAGTTATCTCAAGCGCTATCTCAAAAACCGCGAGGTGGCGCTCATCACCCTGGTCCACCGGCAGCAAGGATTCATGGTCAGGCCGGGTAACCCCAAAGATATCAAGTCGGTACATGACCTGGTACGGGAAGACATCACCTTCATCAACCGCCAGGCTGGCTCCGGCACCAGGGTTCTGCTCGATTTTGAACTGGAAAAGGCGGATCTGGATCCGGACCAGATAAGCGGCTACGACTCCGAGGAATACACCCACATGGCCGTGGCCGTGGCCGTGCTGTCCGGCAAGGCGGATGCCGGACTCGGCATTCTGGCGGCAGCCCGGGCCCTGGGGCTTGATTTTATCCCGGTCACCGAAGAACGGTATGACCTGATAATCCCGGAAGAATTCCTGAACCTGGAAATGATACGGCGGGTACTGGAGATCATCACAACGAACAGGTTCAAACAGAACGTGGAGGCCATGGGCGGATATTCGACCAAGGAAACCGGAAACAAAGCTACCTTGAAAAATACATAACCGGTGTCTGTCATGTACAGACACCAACTGTCACTGAGCCTGAAGTAACTGATCGGAGGACAGAAAGATTATAAAGCCACTGTTTCTGATCACCGGAGTTGTTTCACTGGGACTGGGGGCGTTAGGGATTGTACTTCCCCTGTTACCCACAGTGCCCTTTGTTCTCCTGGCGGCCGCCTGCTTTGCCAAGTCTTCAAGCCGTATTCATGCCTGGTTGTGCTCAAGCCACCTGTTCGGACCAATGATCAGTCAATGGCAGGCCTCACGCTCCATTCCGAAAAAATCAAAGACCCTGGCCCTGGCCGCAATTGGTTGCAGCGGTGCCACATCCATTTACCTGCTCAATTCGTCTTCTCTAAGAATTCTGATCATCGCGATTCTTTTCATTCCCGTCTGTATCATCCTGAACCTGCCGACCAGTCCGCCCAGAGAAGACAAGGTGAACTCATCCCGGACTTGAATCCGATGGTGACTGTTTCCAGACCGCCGGCTGGAAACAGTTTTTGTACTCCGTCCAAACCGATGGAAGGGAGCACCACCATGGTCATACATGCAAAACCTCTTTTCAGAAAGACGTTCCTCTGTCTGGCGGGAGAATATGACAGGACAAAGTCCAATTCCGCCGATCCATCTAAGACCCGGAGGTCAGGCAGACAGATTTGTCAAGATCGACCGTCTCCGACCGACCTGCACGAGACATCAAAAAACCTCCGTACTTCATGTCGGAAGTAACAATATGATCAAGTAACCAGGTCCTTAGAAACTGGTAGAACTCGGTGACAACATTGTCTTTGTTTTTTATCCTCTCATGAAAGACGAGTACTTGCTGAACCAACATGGCATGTTCCTGCTTATGCTCACTTAAGTGAGGATAACCGCTGCTCTCCATGGCGTTCTCTTCCTCTGCGAAATGGGAACGGGTATATTCAATCAACGATTCGATATTATCATGAAGTTGGTTCTCACTTTTTTTGTGAAGCACCACAAGCATGATTTCATTGATCAACTCAACGATCTTCACATGCTGCCGATCAAACCTGTCAATACCGACAGAGTATGCCTTTCTCCATTTTATTAATGCCATGATACACTACCTCCAACGCTGAAAAATTCTTTTGACAAGGAACTTTCTCATAACCTATGCACATCTTATGACAATCATTCCTGAAAAGAAATAGGTAACGCTACCGAAAGTGTCATAGGTAAATATACCTATGTTCGGTGTTTTCAGAGAAACCGATACCTGTCCCAGACACAGGGATAGCCTGCCAGGTGGAATTTCCTGCTAATAATTTTCCCGTTCCCCCAACTTTTTTCCTCAGCCAGTTTGAACATCACACAATCTGTTCCTTTTTCTTGACTTGTGCCGACCGTCCACTTACTGTTAATTATGAAATATATTTCGTAAAAGGAGACAGAATGGCTCGTCCGAGAAAAAATCGCTGTATCCGGCGCATGCCGACATCGACGTTTTACAAACCTCGAGGGATTGCCCGGCATGACATGAAGGGAGTTACACTACCGCTGGAAGGGTTTGAGACATTGCGGCTGGTTGACGCCGAGGGTGTGAGCCGTGAAGAAGCGGCACGGATGATGAATGTCTCCTCTCCAACCCTGTGCCGAATCCTTGCGGAAGCCAGAAATATCGTGGCCAGGGCACTGGCCAACGGCTGGGCACTTCGTATCGAAGGCGGCGATTACACATTAGTTGACCAGGAGCACCAGAAACCCTGCGAAACACCATTTCACTGTCGCAAAAGAAAGCGACGATAAAAGCAGTATCACATAAACACAAGCAGGAGGTGAATCATGCCTGGAATGAACGGGACAGGACCGGAAGGACAAGGGCCAAAGACTGGCAGAGGTACGGGGCGGTGCGCGGCCGGAAGCAGAAAAAACAACATGACTGAAACCAGTGACAGAAGCCAGGATAACGGATGCGGCCGCGGCATGAAAGGGCGCGGACAAAAAAGAGGAAGAAACTGTGGCTGTGGAAGCAGAAACCGCTCAAGCAACAGATAAATAACCATTCTTGACAAGCCAAACAGTAAGAGCAAAGCAACTCTCCTTCCCCGGGGCTGCAGGACTTTTTCCTGCGGTCCCTCTGTTTCTCAGGCTGACAAGACCATTCTCACACCCTATCATTTTGCGCAAATGAGCAAAACAAGAGAAAGATGTAATGGCACATCCCAAAAAATGCAGACAGGTGGCCCGCATGCCCCGGGTTCGCTATTTCAAACCGCGCGGCATCCCCTTACGAGAGCTGATTGAAGTCTATCTCTCTGTGGAAGGAGCAGAGGCCCTGCGGTTGGTAGACACCGAAGGGCTGGATCTCAACACCGCTGCCCACCAGATGAATGTCTCCCGTCACACCCTTGGCCGCATCCTGGCCCAGGCCCGGCGGATTGTTTCACAGGCGATTACCGAAAGCATGGCCATTCGCATCGAAGGTGGTGATTTTATAGTAAAAGGTGAATCCGTAGTAGAACAAACTGAAAGTATCATGCCAGACAGACGGCCAGCCTCCAGCAGGAGCAAAGCATTACCTGCACAGAAAGGAGAGAGAGCAATGCAAAAAATAACCGTATCCAGCGAAGGACCTTCCCTTAACGATCAGGTTGATCCCCGATTTGGCCGAGTCGGAGGATTTCTCCTTGTCGATCCGGAAACCATGGAAACCAACCTCCTTGACAATGGCGCAAGCCAGTCCCTGGGACAGGGTGCCGGCATTCAGGCTGCCGAAAACGTGGTCCGGGCCGGGGCAGGCGTTGTGCTCAGTGGCTATATCGGCCCCAAGGCCTTCCAGGCACTGACCACGGCAGGCATCAAGGTGGGACAGGATTGCGACAACATGACCGTTCGCGAGGCGATCGAAAAATTCATAAAAGGTCAAATCCCCATTGCCGACAAGCCGAACAGGTAACCGCGAACGCGGTTCTTCGTTATCCTGCGGAAACACATACAAAAAGACTTACCCTGATAGACAAGCGGGGAAAAATTATGCTTATTACTGTTGCCAGCGGCAAGGGCGGCACCGGAAAAACCACGGTCGCTGCCTCTCTCGCCACTGTATGGGATGATCCTCTGCTGGCGGTGGATCTTGATGTCGAAGAGCAGAGTCCGCACCTTTTTCTTCGCCCTGAACTGGACGAACCGATCAAGGCCTGGATGGAAGTACCAGAGCTGGATGAAAGGAAATGTACTTTATGTGGAGATTGCGCGGAACTGTGTCAGTTTAAAGCCATATCCATCATGGTATCCACCCTGACGCTGTACCCGGATATGTGCCACGGCTGCGTCGGCTGTATCGCCCTCTGCCAACAGGACGCACTGCACGCCGGAAGAAGGGAACTTGGTGAAATCCTCTGGGGACAGGCTGAAAAAATCGATTTTCTCATGGGTGTCCTGCGTATTAACGAAGCAATGAGCCCGCCCTTCATGGAGCAGATTAAAAAACAGATGCGGGCGTCCGTAAGAGAAAGAAAAAGAGATGTCATCATTGATGCACCTCCGGGTGTAAGCTGCCCTACCATCTGTTCGGTCATTGACAGCGATGTGATTGTGCTGGTCACGGATGCCACGCCGTTTGGCTTTCACGATTTCAAGCTGGCCTGGGAGTCCTTTTCTCCTTTAGGAAAAACCATGGGTGTTGTTGTCAATCGTGCCGGGCTGGGCACCCGCGACATCTACGATTTCTGCCAGAAAAAAAATATCCCTGTTCTGGCCGAGATTCCTTTTGACCGCGCCATTGCCCAAGCATATGCCCGCGGCCAGGTAATAGCCGGTGTTTCGAAGGAACTTGGCAAGATTTTTTCCTCTTTGCGCGAAAAAATCCATAACATGGCCGGCAAGTTGCCGGAAGAGGAGGCCCATGCGTGAAATACTGATCATCAGTGGCAAGGGCGGGACCGGAAAGACCTCATTAACTGCCGCTTTTGCACATCTTTCCGGAAATAAAATTATCTGTGACATAGATGTAGACGCTCCGGACCTGCACCTTCTCCTGCAGCCTGGGCATGAGCGGGAAGTTCCCTTTCATGCTGGCAATGAGGCAAGGATAGAACAGAGTGGCTGCACCCTTTGCGGCACCTGCGAGGAGATGTGCCGTTTTGATGCCATCCGTCAGGAAGGTGATGGGTTTATCGTTGACCCGACCCGCTGTGAGGGATGAGGTCTGCGTCACCTTCTGCCCGGAACAGACCATCAACTTTCCGGAAAAACATTGCGACACATGGTATGTCTCTGCAACACGGTTCGGCACCATGGCCCATGCCCAGCTTTTCCCCGGGCAAGAAAATTCTGCCCGTCTGGTCGCTCTTCTGAAAAATGAGGCCAGAAGGCTGGCCCGGGAAAACAATATCGACCTTCTTCTCTGCGACGGTGCACCAGGGATCGGCTGCCCTGTAATCAGTTCCCTTTCCGGAGCGCATTTTGCTGTCCTGGTCACCGAACCCACTCCGTCTGGCCGCCATGATCTGGAACGGGTAGCCGCTCTCTGCGATCATTTCCGAATCCGGGCCGAAGTCATCATTAACAAGGCTGATCTCAACCATGATGAGGCTGCAGTGATAAACGGTATTGCCGGGAGAAAAACTATCCGCTTCTGGCAAAATCACCCCATGATACGGTGATTACCGAGACGATAATCAGGGCACGCGCAGTCACCGAGCTCGGAGGCTCGGGAATCAGAGAGCAGATCAGCCTGGTATGGAAAAAAGTGGAAGAGCTTGCCGGTTGACGCTTTTTCTGCCTTGCCCGGGTCATTTTTTGGGCAAAGTCCTGCTGAGGACGAGAAAACCAAAAATGCCGGCCAGAATCGAGGCCAGAAAAATGGCGATTTTTGCATCGGCTATCATTGCCTCATCAAAATAGGCAAGCTCACTGATGAAAATGGACATGGTGAACCCGATACCGCCAAGCAGTGAAACGCCCCAGAGCTGTCCCCAGGTCACCCGTGAAGGAAGAGAGCTCAAATTCATCTTGACGACCAGGAAGCTGAACCCCATGATGCCGATCGGCTTACCGAGAATCAGCCCGCTCATGATGCCCAGACTGACGCTGCTGGGAAAGGCGGCCAGCATATCGGCATCAACGGTAACTCCGGCGGCAAACAGGGCAAAAAGAGGCAGGATGAGAAAGGCCTGGATGGGATGGAGCATTTCTTCCAGGCGGACCCCCACCGGAATCATCTTTTCGGCAGCCAGGTAGATCTGCTCGATGGCCTTGCGCTGTTCCCGGTCCGTGACCATGGAGTACCTGGTCATCTTGCTCTCTTTAAGCAGACCATTATACTTTTTCAGGGTCTGGAAAAACTGTTTGGGCTCGATGGTTGCCTTCACCGGTACCACCATGGCCAGCAGAACGCCGGCAATGGTGGCATGGATTCCAGAGAGAAAGACACAAAGCCAGACCCCAACGATAATCAGGAAAGTGCAGACCGGTCGGTGAACCCGATTTCGGACAATAGGAGCCAGGATGGCCAACAGAAAAAAAGCGATGACCAGCGGCAGAATGTTGATCTGTTCGGTGTAAAACAGGGCAATGACCAGGACAGCCATCAGGTCATCGACAATGGCCAGGGCTGTCAGGAAGACCTTCAGGGTAATGGGAACCCGTTTACCAAACAGGGCCAGCAGTCCCAGGGCAAAGGCGATATCTGTGGCCATGGGCACACCCCAGCCCCGGGCCTCCGGCCCGGTGGGATTAAAGGCAAAGTAGATCAGCGCCGGGATCACGGCGCCACCCAGGGCTGCCATCACCGGCAGCATGGCCTTTTTCAGACAGGAAAGTTCACCGGTCAGAACCTCCCGCTTGATCTCCAGGCCGACAACAAAGAAGAAGATGGCCATCAGCCCGTCCTTGACCCAGTAATCCAGGGAAAGATGGTACTGTTTGCCGTTGAAGTAGGTGCCGATATCGAGATGACTCAACTTCTGATAGAGGTCAGCCCACGGAGAATTGGCCCAGATGACCGCGGTCAGGGTCGCAAAGATGAGCACAATAGAACTTGCACTCTGCGAGTGGAGAAAACGTTCAAAAAAATTTTTAGGCCGGGTTGCGCTCATGGATTATCGCTCAAAAAATGGTCTGATTAACGATAAGGGACGGTGTTGCATGACAGTAGAACATAAAAACAGAAATCACGTCGCCATGTCAATCAATTCTGTGCATTGAAAACTGTTTCCTCCCGGCTCCTCCCCCCTCTCCCAACCGTTTTCAGTTCATTCAAAAAAACGTATTTTGCATGTATCTTTTCTGTTGACTCCGTCACTGGGAGTACTTATCATTGAATATGAAATATGTTTCATAACAAGGAAGAGAAATGGTTCGACCAAAAAAACATCGCCGTATCCGGTGCCTGCCGGTGTCCACGTTCTACAAGCCCAGGGGCGTTGCCCTGCACAGTTTAAAGGGAGTTACGCTTCCACTGGAAGGATTTGAGGCTTTGCGGCTGGTTGACGCCGAAGGGGTAAGCCGCGAGGAAGCAGCACGGATGATGGACGTCTCCACACCAACGCTGTGCCGAATCCTCGCCGAAGCCAGAAGCATTGTGGCAAGGGCGCTGACAAACGGCTGGGCGATCCGCATTGAAGGAGGCAACTATCATCTTGTTGGCTCTGAAAATGACGAGTTCTGCGGCCATGGCAGGCAGAGATGCGGGAAACAGAAACGACACGGATAATCCACCATGCCTCTCAGAGGCACAACCAACAGCACAGGAGGTGTATCATGCCTGGAATGAATGGTACAGGTCCGCAGGGACAGGGACCCGGAACTGGAAGGGGAGCCGGCCAATGCGCTGCCGGAACCGTAAGAAACAACATGCCTGAAGCCGACAGCATTGGCCAGGGCAACAACCGTGGCTGCGGCATGGGAAGAGGCGGCCGGAAAAAGGGAAGAAACAGCGGCTGTGGCAACAGGGGCCGCATGATGGGCAAGAGGTAAGCAGATCTTCCACCGGGGCCGCGGATTTTTTCCTGCGGCCCTTGTTCATTTTCCGGTAGACAGGAACAGGCCCACGCCATATTGTTTTGCTCACATGAGCAAAATACAGGGGGAACCAACATGCCACGCCCAAAAAAATGCCGAATGGTGGCCCGGATGCCAAGGGTCCGTTATTTCAAACCGCGCGGTATCCCGCTCAGGGATCTGACCGAGGTTTATCTGCCCATTGAAGGGGTAGAAGCCCTGCGCCTGGCCGACACGGAAGGACTGGATCTCAATACCGCTGCCCGCCAGATGAATGTGTCCCGTCACACCTTTGGCCGGATCCTGGCAGAGGCCCGCCGGGTTGTTTCGCAGGCGATTACCGAAGGCATGGCCATTCGTATCGAGGGCGGTGATTTCATGATGAAATGCGAGCCTGATATCCAGGCCGATACCAGAAAAAACAAACCTATATCTGTACACGCAGGAGAAAATACAGTGAAAAAGATAGCCGTATCCAGCGAAGGCCCTACCCTTGACGACCAGGTCGATCCCCGATTTGGCCGCGCCGGGGGATTTCTCATTGTGGACCTGGACACCATGGAGACCCGGTACATAGGCAACGGCGCCAGCCAGACCATGAGCCAGGGGGCCGGCATCCAGGCCGCTGAAAACGTGGCCAAAGCCGGTGCAGAAGTTGTGCTCAGCGGCTATGTCGGCCCCAAAGCCTTCCAGGCCCTTGCGACAGCGGGCATCAAGGTGGGGCAGGATTGCGACAACATGACCGTACGTGAGGCGATCGAGAAATTTCAAAAAGGGGAAATTCCCTTTGCAGACAAACCGAACCGGTAACAACAAACCTGAAACACACAATTGAGTGAAACACGTAACCGCTGTGTTACAGCGGGGGTAAGATCATGATTATTACTGTTGCCAGCGGCAAGGGCGGCACCGGCAAAACTACGGTAACCGCCTCTCTTGCCACCGTATGGGATGCTCCGCTGCAAGTGGTGGATCTTGATGTCGAAGAGCCGAATCTGCATCTTTTTCTGCGGCCCGAACTGGAGACACCGGCAAAAGTCTGGATGGAAGTTCCGGAACTGAACGCGGAAAAATGTACCGGGTGCGGAGACTGCGTGGAGATGTGTCAGTTCAAGGCCATCTCCATGATGCTTTCCACGCTGACCCTGTACCCGGAGATGTGTCACGGTTGCGGTGGCTGTATTGCTGTATGCAGGGAGAATGCGCTGCAGGCAGGCAGAAGGGAACTGGGTGAAATCCGTCAGGGCCGGGCCGGAAAAATTGATTTTCTCATGGGTACCCTGCGCATAGGTGAGGCAATGAGCCCGCCCTTTATGGAGCAGGTAAAAAAACAGATGCAGCAAACCCTGCTGGAGACAAATCAGGATGTCATCATTGATGCGCCTCCAGGGGTGAGCTGCCCTGCTATCTGCTCGGTCATAGACAGCGATGTCATTGTGCTGGTCACCGATGCCACACCGTTTGGCTTTCACGATTTCAAGCTGGCCTGGGAATCATTTTCACCACTGGGAAAACCCATGGGAGTTGTCATCAACCGGGCCGGACTCGGGACCCGCGACATCTATGATTTCTGCCAGAAAAAAAACATTCCCATACTGGCTGAAATTCCCTTTGACCGCTCCATTGCCGTGGCGTATTCGCGTGGCCGGGTAATAGCCGGAGTTTCGGACGAACTTGGCACTGTTTTCTCCTCTCTCCGTGAAAAAATCCGTAACCTTGCCGGTGACTCCGAGCAGGAGGTATCCCATGCGTGAAATACTGATCATCAGCGGCAAAGGCGGCACCGGAAAGACCTCTCTGACCGCCGCGTTCGCCCATCTGTCGGGAAACAGAAAAATAATCATCTGCGACCTGGACGTGGACGCTCCGGATCTGCATCTTCTTCTGCAGCCCCGCCATGAGCGCGAAGAACCCTTTTTCGCCGGTAATGAGGCACGGATAGAGCAGGATGGATGCACCGGGTGCGGAACCTGCGCGCAAATGTGTCGTTACAATGCGATCCGGCAGGAGAACGACAGGTTTATGGTCGATCCGATCCGGTGCGAAGGCTGCAAGGTCTGTATCACCTTCTGCCCGGAGCAGACCATCAGCTTTCCGGAAAAACATTGCGGCACATGGTACGTCTCTGCCACACGGTTCGGTACCATGGTGCATGCACAGCTTTTTCCCGGTGAAGAAAATTCTGGCCGCCTGGTGACTCTTCTTAAAAATAAAGCCAAAAAACTGGCCAGGGAAAACAATATTGACCTTATCCTCAGCGACGGAGCTCCGGGAATCGGCTGCCCGGTCATCAGCTCCCTGTCCGGAGCGAATTTTGCGGTCCTTGTTACCGAACCGACGCCATCCGGCCGCCACGACCTGAAACGCGTGGCCTCGCTCTGCGATCATTTCCGCATCCGGGCAGGTGTCATTATCAACAAGGCAGACCTCAACCCGGATGAGGCGGCCATGATAGAACAGTATTGCCGGGAGAAAAACTATCCCATCCTGGCCAGACTGCCGCACGATCCGGTGATCACTGAGGCCATGGTCCAGGAACGCGCGGTCACCGAACTTGGCGAAACAGAAATCGGCAGAGCAATCCGGCAGGCATGGACCAGAATAGAGGAGCTTGCCGGATAAACAACCCCCACATCACTATCAGACAAGGAGAACACGACAATGCTTATTGGCATCCCATCAACCAACCCAGGCGGCCTGGAAGCCGCTTTTGGCGCCCACTTCGGCCACTGCGACCTGTACACTGTCGTGGAGGTTGCCGACGGACAGGTAAAGGAAGTTCGCACTCTGCCCAGCGTACCGCACCAGCAGGGGGGCTGTATGGCACCGGTTCAGTATCTTGCCGACAACGGCGTCAAGATACTGCTTGCCAGCGGCATGGGCATGCGCCCGCTCATGGGTTTTAACCAGGTAGGTATTGATGTCTACCATGCCGGCAACGCTCCTACGGTCGGGGCCGCAGTTGAAGCATTTATTGCCGGCCAGCTGCAGCAGTTCACCCAGGAGTTCACCTGCGGTGGCGGCGGCGGACGGTAATTACCGGTTTCTATCCGCTATACGCCGGAAACATCCAGACCGTTCAATCATGAATCACTATGTGTTTCCGGCATATTATTCATTGACAAGTACATTCCCCTGCCATGTCCAACCATAATGAAACAGCAATAGAAGAACTTGGCCAGGCGTTTTTAACGCATGTCAACAAACCGCGAAATCTCGGCACGTTTGACGATCCGGACGGCTCCAGCCGTCTGATCGGATCATGCGGGGATGCCATGCGCCGGAAAATGGCACAAACCTGACCCGGAAAATACAAAAAAGCAAAAAACAGGAAACAGAAAAAATTCAAGGTTCGAGGCACAAAAGGCGCGCAATTCCTCCTCTCACCGTGCCCCCAGTGCCTCATCACCTTGATTCACGGGAATCGCAACAGGAAATCAGTATGTATACTCTTTTACTTGTTTCACCACGAAAAGAAGAACTCGGCGACTTTACCGCGGCCCTTGCCTCGACCCCGGACATAACACTGAAACAGGTCGATTCCGGGGACGACGCGTTACGCGCGGCCCGGGAGCATACCCCGCATCTTGTCATCATTGACCAGGAAATCCGGGACAAAAACAACCCCCCCCTTGAACTGGTCATGGAACTCCTTGGCATCAATGCCATGATGAACACGACCATGATCACATCCATGGATGCGGAGGAGTGGCATGAAAAAAGTGAGGGCCTTGGCATGATGGAGCCGCTCCCGGATCCTCCGACGGAAAAAGACGCTCTTACCCTGCTGGAAAGATTCCGAAAAATGCCCGGCCTCTCCTGAGACAGATCCTACAGCCAGCGGACGCCATCCTGAGAAAAATCGAGCATGACTGCGGTGCCCGGCCATAACTGGTGCGTTTTCACATCATGGGCCGGCAGACATACCTGAAAAAGGAATCCGCTCACCATCACATCCACGAGCAGTTCCTCCCGGTACCGCTGCCGGCGCACCGTACTGACCATGCCGGAAAGACGAATCGTTCCGGCAGGAGAATCCATACCGCTGCAACAGATGCTGATCTTTGCCGGATCCAGCATGGCAACGGAAACATTTCTGTTTTTGTCCGCCGGCCCGGGAAGCACGAGTACCTGGCCGTCAGGAAATTTTTTTACCATCTGATCCGCGCCTTTTTCCTGCCACGGCCCGAACAGGAAATTCACCGCACCGTGGTTGACCACCCTTCCCTGGAAAAGGCCGACCCGGTAATTACTGACCTGATCAAGCCACCCCTGATCATGACTGGCGATCAGCAGGGTGGTCTGCCACTGTTTTCTGGCCAGAAAAACAGCCTCCCTGATCCGTTGCGCAGAACCGATATCCACGCTGGCAGTGGGCTCATCAAGAATCAGCACTTCGGGACGCAGGATCAACCTGCCGGCAAGCGCCACCCGCTGCACCTCCCCTCCGGAAAGCTGGTACCATTTTCGACCGGCAAATGACGCGGGAAGACCGACCCAGGAAAGGGCTTCGTGCACCTTCTTTTCCAGCCCATCCCGTATATCCCGTATCTTCAGACCATACGCCACATTGTCAAACACTGTTCGTTTAAGAAGGTACGGCTCCTGGGGCAGAATAGTTATGCAGCGCCGCTGCTCCGGTTGCAGCCTTTCCGTATCCAGCCCCCTGAAAAGTATTTTTCCGGAACATGGCCGAGAAACAAGTGACAGCAGGCTGAACAGGGTTGACTTGCCGCTGCCGTTGGGACCGAAAAAGCCGATAATACCATTTTCCGGTAATTCAAGATCGTCAATCGCCAGGACTGTGCGGCCATCATAGGACTGGCGAACATTCTGTAAACAATACAGCGCGCTCATACAGGCCACCGTTTTTTCAACACCGAAAGCGAACCGTTCACCAGCAGGGCAATGGCCAGCAGAACCAGCCCCAGGGCAATACCGGTGATAAATTCGCCCTTGCCGGTCTCCAGGGCAATGGCAGTGGTGATGGTCCGGGTATGGTACTTGATATTACCGCCCACCATCATGGAGATGCCGACCTCGGTCAGAATACGGCCATAGGCTGTAACTGCTGCTGCGAGCAGTCCAAACCGGGCCTCGAGCACGGTGGTCAGCAGCACCTGACCGGGCCGGGCTCCCAGGCCGATCAGCGTACTGTACAACCGCTGATCCAGTGTTTCCACCTGGGAAGCAGTCAGGGCAATAATTATGGGAAGGCCGAGCACGGTCTGGCCAATGGCAATACCGCTCAGACTGAAAAGCAGGTTCAGCTCCCCAAGGGGGCCGCTTCTGGAGAGCAGGGTATACACCACAAGGCCTATGAACACCGTGGGCAGGGCAAGCAGAGTATCCACAATGGTTCGAACAATACGCTTGCCCGGAAATCGACAGTACCCCAGCATGAAACCAGCCGGCACGCCAATGACCAGGCTCGCCGCCAGTGACCAGGAAGAAACCGTAACCGTGGCACCGATGGCCGAGTACACTCCCGGATCACCGGATGCAAGGAGCTGGAGTGCCCGAACAAAACCTTCTGTCAAGAGTGTCACGTTATCAGTTGACGGTTATCAGTTATCGGTTGGCAGTTTGCAGCATAATAGGTTTACATGAAAATCCCGTTTGCCGCCAGGGCGGAAAACGGGATCTTCCTCATGAAACCATGCGCTGTCACCCTGGCCGGGGAAGCAGCATTATTTTGCGTTGGGAATAAACAGAGGTTGCCCCAACAGCCTGAAGTCCTTGATCAATTGCTGTATTTTCCCGCTCGTAACCCACCGGGTGAAACGGTCTGCAAGTGCAGTCTGTACCTTGGGACATTTCTCCTTGTTGATCGTAATCACACTGTACTGATTGAACAGGCCGGAATCACCCTCAACCACGATCATGAGCTGATTCGCTTCGCCCTTCTGAGCCATGTATTTTATCCAGGTTCCCCTGTCGGTCAGTGTGTACCCCTTCTTTTCAGCCGCCATATTGATCGTGGACAGCATTCCCTGACCAGTCTGGAGGTACCACTGCTGCTTTTCCGGAACCCATCCCAGGGCCTGCTTCCAGAGAGCACGTTCTTTCTTGTTGGTTCCTGAATTGTCACCCCGGCTCAGAAACAGGGCCTGCTTTTTCTCTATTTTCTTCAAGGCAGCGTTCGGCGTCAGACCCTTGATTCCAGCCGGATCCTCGACAGGCCCGATTATCACGAAATCATTATACATTACTTGCTGGCGGCTGGTACCAAAACCGTTTTTTACAAACTTTTTTTCCGCGGCCGGTGCATGGACAAACAAAATATCCACATCGCAGTTCCGCCCAAGCTGCAGGGCCTTGCCGGTACCGACCGCCACCCAGCGAAGGGTGATCCCCGTGTCCTTTTCAAACACCGGCGCAAGATAATCAAGCAGCCCGGTATTATCGGTACTGGTGGTCGTGGCCATCATCAGGGTTTCCCCGGCCTGCACTGTGGCAGCCAGCAGCAGAAAAGCCAGAACAACAGGGAAAAGCAGTGTTTTCAACTTCATTCTCAATCTCCTTGGTGAAAAATAACATCTATTCTTAACCTACACACTTCCCGCAAGAATCCGAAGAAGCGGTCAATCAGAATCCGGATACACGACCTTGCCGCTGTTTCTGATATCATAGCCGTCCAGGGCCGCGGCCATTTCCCTGAATGCATCATCCTGCAAAAGCCCGAGAAACCGTTGCACCGGTTTATCAAAAAACCTGCTCTTATGAATAAGCAGGTCAAAGCGTTCCTGGCGAAGGGGCACGAAATCCAGGCCAAGCAGCGTCGCCACCGTCTTGATTCCCGGCCCGACATCAGCACGTCCGGCCAGTATTTCCAACCCCACGGCAAGGTGGGTCGGCAGCTCGTTGTCATAACCCGGGATCTGTTCGCCGGAGACACCATGTTTTTGCAGTTCATGGTCAAGCAGCAGCCTGGTGCCGGTGGCCGGACTGCGATTGACCATGACTATATTCCGGTCACAGAGTGCGGGGATTCCATCGATACTTTTTGGATTTCCTGAAGCCACAAGGAGTCCCTGCTCACGATGACAGAAGTTGACAACCACCGGCCTGGGGCCGCTCAACTGCCGGTCAAGGTAGGCAAAATTGTACTCTGTCTCATCACTGTGCATGAGATGGGCACAGGCGATGCGGCATAAATTCCGATCCAGCGCCTGCAATCCCCCCAGGCTGCCGACAGACCCGAACGTGGCAAGATTTTCCGAAAACACGGCGTTGAACCGGGCAACGACCCGCTCCAGCAGGAGGTCATTGCTCCCGGCAATGACAAGCAGGTCATCATCCAGCGTCCCGGCCGGTTCAAGGGGACGGTTCAGGACATGGGTATCAACCCACCTGGTGACAAGGTGCAGCGGAAACAGCCACTTTCCCGTCACCTTGGTGGCAGGCAATCCCTTTTCCGAAATCAGGGTGTAGACAACCTTTTCATTGACATCAAGCAACTCAGCCACTTCCTTTGTGCTGAGAAAAGTTTTTTCACGCTCCTGTGCCATGCCCTCTCCTTATGTGGACGCGTGGACGAATTATACTCAAATACGGCCAACAGCCTCTCTGTCCGCTGCCGGAAAAACAGGTTAACCAAGAACAATATTTTTCCACATACAACCTGGGCCATCCATTTTCAACCAAAAACAACCAGGAATCACTTAAAACACCAACAGTCGTTTTGCCATCACCCCCCGGCCCCTCTCCCAGGCTGGTTTATTCGAAAGTCAGAGGACAGAAGTCAGAAAGGTTTGTGTATCTGGCGGGAACAACCCTGTTGTGCCCGGTGGGCCGGGAATACTGGTTTATTCGAAAACGATACGGAAAGGCGCGTTGAAGATATTCACCCGTTCCGGACGGGCATAGGCGGCAAGGGTCACCCCGGCCCGGCGGGCTATGGCAAGACCCAGGGAAGAGGGAGCCGTGCGTGACATGATGATGGGAATCCCGATTCGGGCGCATTTGAGCACCATATCCGAGGTCAGCCGACCGGTGGTGTAAATGGCGCCCCGCGGACTGAATTTTCCCAGCAAAATAGCACCGATCACCTTGTCGACCGCATTATGACGCCCCACATCCTCGTAAAACCCCTGTAACCGCCCCTCGGACCAGAAACCGCAGCCATGGACGCAATGGGTGGCCTGGCCAAGGGGCGAGGCATGGAGTACCTGGCGGATAAACCGGCTGATCTCGTCAAAGGTGATGGTGCACTCTTTCAAAGGATCAAAAGCCCCTTCCAGCATTTCCCGGGAAATTTTACCGGTACCCCCGCAACCAGAGGTGACGATAACCTCCCTGGGTGCAGACTCGTCATCCACATCGGCATAGACCGAGATACGCCCCTCGGGACAGACCAGTACCTCTCGCACCTGACCCGGCTCGGTGATGTACCCCTGGCCAAAGAGAAATCCGGCTCCGAACTCCTCCAGGCCGGTCTCCAAAACCATGGAGGCACCGATTTCCCGATCGTTAAGCGCCACTTTATAGGGCACCTCGATGGCCAGGCATTCTTCCCGCTCCTCCCGACCATCCGGCGTCAGGACAGTGGTGGTCTGCACAAGTGTTATTTGATCTTCCATCCTTCCAAACCTGTAAAAAAAAAATTTATGAATTCATCATGTCTGCCGCCTCGGCACCCCTATGATACAGACGCAGACCTTTCTCCGACAGGAAGGTTCGCCCTCGTTCGCGCAGGATACCGGGCAGGACCAGAAGCAGAAAAGCCGCATGGTTGGATGGCGGGCCGCCAGGCAGGTTGAAGGTCAGAATTTCCCGGCGACAATTCATGCACACTCCCTTATCAGGTCCCACCCGGACCCGGCGCTACCGGCTCCAATCAACAACAAATCGGGCCAAATAACAAGCCGGAAGGCTACGCTTCTTACAGGACCCATCCAGAGAATCATGAATCAGTTCACTGTTCTGGAATTTTGAGTAGTGAGAGGAAAACAAATCTGGTACAAGTGTACCATGCGAAATTTTGCATCCCATCCTGGAAAACACAGCTACCCATCCCCGGTCAGCTGGCAGTGAACAACAAAGCAGAAAGTCCTGAAACCATGTGGCATCCCGTTATGAACCGGAAAAGGAACCCGGTAAAAGCGGTACACCACTGGTGTGTCTGGCTGCTGGCGGCTCTTCTTTTTCCAAACCCTGCCACCCAGGCCATGGCCCGAACCAACGATTCCCTTCCACCGCTGGTTCTCGGCCAGTCCTGTGCGCTCAGTGGACCGGCCAAGAACCTGGGCCTGGAGCTGCGGGCCGGAATCCAGGCCTCCCTGGCCGAGATCAACGACCAAGGTGGAATCAGGGGGCAAAGTATCGTCCTCCTCAGCCGCGACGACGGGTATGAGCCGGACCGGGCCATCCGCAACACCCTGGAACTGATTGAAAACGACCAGGTCTTTCTTTTGATCGGGGAAGTGGGCACCCCCACTTCCAAGGCGGTGATCCCCATTGTCGAGCAGCAGCAGGTCCCATTTTTTGCGCCCTTCACTGGTGCGGAGCTTCTGCGAACCCCGTTTCGCCGCTACGTGATCAATGTCCGGGCCAGCTACTACCAGGAGATGGAAAAACTGGTCTCCTACCTCACAGACCAGTTAAATATCCGCCGAATCGCCTGCTTCTACCAGAACGACTCCTATGGCTTCGACGGACTCAAGGGTATCGAACAGGCACTCAGGCGCCGCGGGATGGAGCTGGTGTCCCGGGGCAGTTACGAGAGAAACACCATCGCTGTTATGGGCGGGCTGCGGGAAATATACCGGGCAGAACCAGAGGCGGTTATCCTGGTGGGAACATATGCCGCCTGTGCTGAATTCATCAAGCTGAGCAAAGCCAGGAACAAAAGCGCGCGGATATTTGCCAACATCTCCTTTGTCGGCACCGAAAGCCTCAAACAGGCCCTGGGACTACATGGAGAACAGGTGATAGTTTCCCAGGTCGTACCCTATCCCTGGGACACCCGTATCCCTCTCATCCGTCAGTACCATGAAGCCATGCACAAATACCAGCGGGACTACCCGATCGGCTTCATCACGCTGGAAGGCTACATTGCAGGCAAACTTTTTGCCGCCATTGCCAGGGCCGTACACGGTGAACTCACCCGGGAAAAATTCATCGACACCATGGAAAAGATCGGCCTCTTCGACCTCGGTGGCGTGGTGCTGGACTTTGGCCCGACCGATCACCAGGGCATGGAGTCCATTTATCTGACCACCATCTATCCGGCAATTCAGAAGCTGGTGGACGGGCCCGGGCAATGAAGAAAAAAGCACCTCCCGGATCCAGGAAGCGCCCCTCCCTCTCCTATGCCCCCTTCCGGGCCTCGCTCCTTGTGATCGCCGCCCTGGCCTTTTTCATTGGCATCTTCTGGATAATCAACGAATATCAAACCTACCGGGAAAGCATCGCCAATATCCGCCACACTTACCAGGAACTGTACCAGGCCCGGGTCCGGGAAGAAATGGACAACATGCTGGGTTTCATCGAGCACCGCCGCTCCCAGGCCGACCAACGGGTTGAAAACGAGCTCCGGGAGAAGGTCCGTACCGCCTACACCATCGCCTCGCACGTTTACCGTATGTACAGGGAAGAAAAGAGTATTATCGAGATGCGAACCATAGTGGCCGAGCTTCTGCGGCCCATTCGCTGGAGCAACGGCCGGGGCTCCTATTTCGCCGGACGTCTCGTGGATGGCACCATTGACCTCTTTGCAGACAACCCTTTTCTTGAGGGATTAAAGCTCGGACAGCTTCCGGACGGGCCGGACCGCTCGCTGCCTCCGGAAATCATCGAGATTCTCCGGGACAAGGGCGCGGGGATCTACCGCTACCAGTTCATGAAAAAAGATGAGATGGACGAGAATTTTCCCGGCATTCTTTTTGTCAAGTATTTCGCCCCGTTCGACTGGTATATCGGCGCCACCGTATCCAACGAGGCCATGGAGCAACTCCTTCAGGAGGACATCCTCTCCACAATTCAGGACATGCGCTTTGACAAAGACGGGTTCATCCTCTGCTTCCGCTCCGACGGGACCATTATCAGCCATCCGGAGAAAAAATTCATCGGCAGATCCATAACCGACCTGGTCGGCAGCCAGGGAACACCCTATGGCCGGGCCATGCTGGAGGCCGCCCTGAAACCGGATGGAACACATTATATTCACTACCAGATGAACCAGACAGGCCCCGGAAAAATCGGCCAGAGGCTCTGTTATGTCCAAGTCTATCCGGACTGGAACTGGATCCTGGCCACCGACATGTCCATGGCATCCATGGAAAAGGCCATTACCGAGGAAACGCGCACCTATGTAACGATTTCCTTCAAGAACGTCTTTATTTTCATCGGCCTTTTTGCCGTGGCAGTCCTCTTTCTTCTCGGCCTGGCCTACTACCATTCAAGCAAAATCAAGCACGGGATAAGCCTGTTCACCGACTTCTTCCGCAAGGCAGCCGACAACCAGGTCAAGATCCGAAACCAGGATCTGGACTTTGCCGAATTCGAAGACCTGGCCCGGCTGGCCAACACCATGGTGGATGACCGAATCCTGAAGGAACGCATCCTCCGCAGAGACGAACTGCGGCTCGATACCCTGCTCCAGCTCGGGATGATGGAAGGCTATGATATCCGCGACAAGTATGATTTTGTTCTCCATCGCATTGTCCAGATCACCGACTCCGCATCCGGCTACATCGCCCTGGTCAACAACACCCAGACCCATGCGACCCTGTGCTCTCGGGTTACCATCCATATCGGACAATTCGGCCTGGGACCGGACGATAACGCCACCCCCAGGTCAGTGAAAGAAGGCGGTCTGACAGGCGCCTGCGTACAGAAAAAGAAACCATCCATTCTCAACACAACAGACCGGACCAGCCGTTTCCCGGCCTATCCCTACAACTGGCCGGTACGTCGCCGTCTGGACGTGCCGATCATCAATGACTCCAAGGTGGTCCTTGTCGCCGGGGTCTGTGACAGCAGGCGCGACTACGACAACTCAGACATCCGGCAGATGACCATGCTGCTGGAGGGTATGTGGCTCCATGTCCTGAAAATCTGTTCGGAAAAGGAGCGGGCCATCCTCGAAAGACAGGTAATCGCCATCAGTGAGGAGGAACGGAGCAGGATCGGCCGTGACCTGCATGATGACCTTGGCTCGCACCTGAGCGGGGTGGAACTTCTGAGCAAGGTCCTGCAGCAGAAGCTGGAACAAAAGGTTCCGGCCGAGGCCGAACAACTCGCCACCATCCGGGAGCTGATCAGGGAAGCAATCGAAAAAACACGCCGCCTCTCCCGGGGGCTTTACCCTGTCCATATCAGAGAGTATGGTCTCAAGGCGGCCATCGAAGAACTGGTGGTGGAGCTGGAACAACTCTTCCCGGTCCGGTGCAGCCTCTCCATTGATCCACAAGTGGAAGAGGTTGCCACCAACCAGGCTTCCCATGTATATTACATCATCCGCGAGGCCATGTTCAACGCCGCCCGGCACGGCCACCCGGAAAAGATCGAGATCATCGTCCGGCGCAAAAACCGCTACCTTTCGGCGCGCATCATAGACAACGGGGAAGGATTTATGGAAAAGGACAGCAAAAAAGGCATGGGACTGCATACCATGCAGTACCGAGCAAAGGCCATCGGAGCCAGTCTGGACATCAAACCCGGTCCGACCGGAGGCACGATGGTAACCCTTGAGGGAAAGGTGTTCAAGTGAAAACAAAGGTTCTCGTTGTCGATGACCATCCCATCTTCCGCATGGGCATGCGTGAGCTGCTCAACCAGGAACAGGATTTCGTGGTCTGTGGACTGGCGGCGGGCATGGAAGAGGCCCGCAGAGCGCTGGCCGGGCAGGAAGTGGACATGGCCATCGTTGATATTACCCTGGCCGATGACAACGGCCTGGAGTTGGTCAGGGAAATCTGCAGCTCCGGCCGGAACATAGCGGTTCTGGTTCTGTCCATGCACGATGAAACTGTCTGGGCGGAGCGGGCTCTCCGGGCCGGCGCTCGCGGCTACATCATGAAAAAGGAGGCCTCCGAATCGATTATCAGCGCCCTGCGCAATATCCGCAAAGGACAGATCCATGTCAGCCCCGGCATGGTTTCTGTTCTGCTGGACAGGATGCACCAGGGTTCCCGGGGCCAAGGAACGTCCACGATGGACATGCTCACCGATCGTGAACTGGAAGTATTCCGCCTTATCGGCAGTGGCCTTTCGACGAGGGAGATCGCTCTGCGGATGAATCTGGGTATCAAGACCATCGGTACCTACCGGGACCGCATCAGGCAAAAACTGGGCCTGAAAAACGGCACCGAGCTGACTCGTCGTGCCGTGCTGTGGACCGAGCAGGAATCGCTCAGCCCCAATGAGCCCACCATGTAAGCAAAAACCCTACATTTAAATCAGCTTTAAACTTACAGTAAAAAAAGCTCCCTCCTGATTTATTTCCTTGCGCCATTAACTAATATTATATCTGATGGTAACAGGGTGCACAAAAACGTGAAACATGGCAGCAGGCCAGAATTTTTTGGCCAGACTCCATTGTTTCCTATCTCTTCCAGAGGATAAACCGTTTATGAAACAGTATTCAGCATACGTGCTGAAGTATGGCAAGGGAGCGGATCCGGTTTTTTCCTCGGTGCCCGCGCCGCAATATCCCAATACTCCCTTTACCTGTCCCGGCCACGAAGGGCGCGACATTCTCCTGGCTGGTGGCTTTCCCGCAATCCACCCCGATTCTCCCTACCCCCTGTCGCCGACACTGCAACTCAACGGTGACCTGGGAAAATACAGCCAGGCCGAGCTCACCACTCTGGCCCGGGCCGAACTGACCCGCCAAAGCAGCCAATCCTTCCGCTCCTATACCCTGGAATCGGACCCCAGGGTAGCGGTTCTTGCACCCAGGGCCTCGAGCCTGAGGGAATTTGTCGATCGATACGGCGGGGTCCTGGAGATCGAACCCCTGCTGACCAGGGGGCGTGATCCTGATTTTGTCACCGTGGACGATCTGGAGCTGCGCAGCACCGGTCGGGAAAATCACCTCTCTTTCCGGGTCAGAAACCCGATTGATCCACAGAAATGCACCTACTGCGGAGAATGCGGGCCTGTCTGCCCGGAGCATTGTCTTTCCGAACGTCTCTTTCTGGATCTTGATCGCTGCTCGTTCTGCGGGGAATGTGTCACCATCTGCCCTCAGGCGGCCATCGATCTCCATGGGGCGGAACAGAGAGAACTCACGGTTCCAGCGGTTCTCCTCCTGGAAGACACCGGTATCCCGCGGCCCCAAAAGACCGACACCATTTTCACCGAAGAGGAGCTGGATCAACTCTTCGCCTCTATCTATGCCGTTCAGGTGGAGGAGGTGGTTGGCTTCGACAGGTCTATCTGCCAGTACAGCTCCAAAACCGGTGGCGGCTGCACAGCCTGCCTGACTGCCTGCGGTCACAACGCAATCTCCATCCAGGAAGGCACCGTTCATGTTGACCATCTCCTCTGCGAGGAATGCGGCGACTGTCTCGCGGCCTGTCCCACCGGCTCCCTGCAATACCGGCGGTTTTCCGACCGAGAATTCGTGGAATACTTCAGCTCCATCGAACTGCGGCCGGGTACCACGATCGTCGTGGGCACTGAACAGGAGTTGCACAGCTTTTGGTGGCAAAACAGAAACCAACGCCGGGAAAAGGTTTTTTTCCTCGAATATCCGCGGGTCGAGGCGCTCAGCGCCATGCATTTTCTCTATCTCATGGCCCGCGGTGCCGGCCGGATCCTGCTCCTTGGGGTCGAAACAGGTTCCGCCAGGCCCCTGGCGGACCAAATCGAACTCACCAACCGCGTAGCCGCCCTGTTGCCTGAGAGTTCTGTTTTAATCCAATGCACCTCAGCCGCTGAACTGCCGAACCTGCTCAAGCTGCCGGCTTCGGCTCGCTGCAGCCTGTACAGGGCTCCTGGCTTCATTAACCGTCGACACAAGCTCACCGGCCTTTTGCACTTCCTGGTCATGGAACACGGACTGGACGCTACCCTCGAGGTCCCCCCCTTTGCTCGCTTCGGCCGGGTTGTCTGCGACCAGGACAGGTGCACCCATTGCCTGGCCTGCCTGGGTGAGTGCCATATCGAGGCCCTGAGCGCTGACAGTGGCAGTTTTACCATCAATCATCTTCCAGCCCTCTGTGTTCAGTGCAACGGTTGCGTACAGGTCTGTCCGGAAAAAGCCCTTTCCCGGGCACCTGGACTGAACTTAAGACCTGGTTTTTTTCAGTCCGAAGAACTGACCAGGGCTGAACCACTTGTCTGCAGCCTTTGCGGCAAGGTCTTCGGCACCAGGAAAAGCTTTAAAAAGGTCATGGCCGTACTTCGCTCCCGGGACCTGCTGGAAGACAACAACCTGCTGGAATACTGTAAAGACTGCAGAGTGATAAAACTCTACGAACAGGGAAGTCAATGACAGATGTAACCGACAGGGAACTGGGGCGGGTCCGGTTGCGGTTCCTGGATCTGATCAAATCATTTTTCATTAACGAGCCGGATGCCGAACGTATGAGCCGGTGGCGGGGCATCGTATCGGCTCTGGCAGGCGATGTGATCAATCCGGTTTTTGACCAGGCGGTCCAGAGACTTGGCAAAATGCTCGAAGAGAAGACTCTCAAGGAAATCCAGGAAGAGTACTATCACCTGTTCATCGACCCAACCAGCGAAGATCAGGTCAACACAGTAATGTCCTACTACGTGGATGGGCGCAGCTTCGGCCCCAGCCTTGTAGATTACCGTAATTTTCTTCAACGCGCCGGTATCGTCAAGGATGAATCGATCAAGGAACCGGAAGATTCCCTGGTCCTCATGCTCGATACCCTGGCTACCCTGATAGAGCTGCAGACAAAAAAAGAATGCGATACAACTTTGTACCAGGCCACCCTGCTGCACCGTTTTCTCGACCCCCTGTGCCAGGGTTTTACCAGGGCACTGCAGGCAACCGGCAAGGCACCGTTCTATACAGCCTGCGGGGATTTTCTCAGGGGATACATGATCCTGGAGAAGGGACTCATGGACGAAAGAGGAATTCTGGGTGAACCGGGAGAAGGGGACAGGAAAAAAGAATAACTGTTTTTCCCTGTCACGGATCCAGATGTGCAAACCTGAAACAGGAGGAGCAAGTATGCAACAGAGACAGGATGATTCCAGACGATCGTTTCTCAAATCACTGCTTGCCGGCTCGGCCGTGGCCGCCGGCGTAGTGACAGCCTCCCGCCCGGCCCGAGCGACCCGGACATCCGGGAGGCGGCAGGTACAGGACGAGGTTCTGTACCGGGAAACATCCGCGTTCAAGGATTATTACAAAACACTCAGGTCATAAGGGAGGGGTACCATGGCCAGAAAAAAAATCTTTACCAGTTCCACCTCGGTTCCAAAGAACAGTTCTTCCCGGATCACACTCAACCCTCAACTTGCCCGCCGCTCGTTTCTCAAGCTCTCGGCGGCCACTGCGGCCCTCACCGGTGCGGCAATGACCACAAAACTGACGACGACAGCCACGGCCGCCACGACAAAAAAAGCTGCCTATCCAGGTTCCAGGAAGGTCAAGACCATCTGTACCTACTGCTCGGTTGGCTGCGGTATCATCGCCGAGGTCCAGAACGGGGTCTGGATCCGCCAGGAAGTTGCCCAGGATCATCCCATCTCCCTTGGCGGCCACTGCTGCAAGGGTGCCGGCGCCATCGACATGGTCGCCAGTGAGAAACGGCTCAAGAGCCCGATGAAAAAAGTAGGCGGCAAGTGGCAGAAAATCTCCTGGGATCAGGCCATGGACGAAATAAGCAAAAAGCTGCTCGCCATCCGGGAAAAAGATGGTCCCGACGCGCTGCACTTCAACGGTTCGGCCAAGGTCTCCAACGAGATGGCCTACCTGCACAGAAAATTCGCCGCCTTCTGGGGCTCCAACAACATTGACCACCAGGCCCGTATCTGACACTCCACAACGGTGGCAGGTGTCGCCAACACTTGGGGTTACGGGGCAATGACCAACAGCCTGAACGATATCAGGCATGCCAAATCCATGATCTTTATCGGGTCCAACGCGGCCGAGGCCCATCCGGTGTCCATGCAGCACATCCTGTATGCCAAGGAGGTCAACAACGCGCCGCTGATCGTCGTCGACCCGCGCTATACCAAGCTTGCCGCCAAGGCAACCGATTTTGTCCGCATCCGTCCCGGTACGGACGCAGCCTTCATGATGGGACTCATCAACACCATCATCGAAAACAACTGGCACGACAAGGAATTCATCAGGACACGGGTCGCCGGCTTCCAGGAAATGGCCGCAGAAGCAGCCCATTACACGCCCGAGGTCGTTGAGGAAATCACTGGTATTCCCGCTTCAGAGACCAGGCGCATCGCCAAGCTGCTGGCAACCAACCGTCCCACCAGCCTTACCTGGTGCATGGGTGGAACCCAGCATCATATCGGCTCCTCCATCACCAGGACCTTCTGCATCCTGCAGCTGGTTCTCGGCAACATGGGCAAGTCCGGAGGCGGAACCAATATCTTCCGCGGCCACGACAATGTCCAGGGGGCCACTGACATGTGCATCCTCTCCCATTCCCTGCCGGCTTATTACGGTCTCAAGGACGGTTCATGGAAGCACTGGTGCCGGGTCTGGGACGTGGACTATGACTGGATCGTGTCCCGGTTCAAGGAAAAGAAATGGATGAACAAAAAAGGATTCACCCTCTCGCGCTGGTTCGAGGGTGTCATCCAGGAAGAAAAAATTGAGCAGTACACGCCCATCAAGGCTCTCATCCAGTGGGGCTGCGGCGTGAGCTCCAACTCCATGTTCCACAAGGTCAAAAAGGCCTATGACCAACTCGATCTCATCGTGGTGGTGGATCCCTTCCCCACCATGGCCTCGGCGTTGAGCGACAAGGACAACATATATCTTTTGCCCAGTTCCAGCCAATACGAAACCTCGGGTTCGGTAACCTCGACCTCGCGTCAATTTCAGTGGCGTTTCAAGGTTGTCGATCCGATCTACGACTCCAAGGATGATTACCAGATCATGGAAGAGCTGGTGAAGCGTCTCGGATTTGCCGACAAGTTCTACAAAAACATCAAGCAGGTCCCCGAAGATATCACCCGCGAACTGGGCCGGGGCTCTCTGACCATCGGGTACAATGGTCCCACACCCGAGCGGATCAAGAAGCATACCGAAAACTGGCATACCTTTGACATCGACACCCTTCAGGCCAACGGCGGCCCGTGCGACGGGGAATACTATGGCCTGCCCTGGCCCTGCTGGACCGAGGAACACCCCGGAACACCAATCCTTTACGATATTTCCAAGCCGGTTGCCAAGGGTGGCCTGCCGTTCCGTAACCGGTTCGGCCTGGAACATACCTACTCCATGAGCGGCCGGACAGAAAACCAGTTGGCAGCCAAGGGTGTGGCCAATCCGGGCAGCGAGGTCATGGGTGGCTATCCCGAGTTCAAGAATGTCGTTCCCGGAACCAACTGGAAGACCGACCTGTCCCAGAAAACCATCAAGGAAGCGATCAGGCGGGGCATGGCCCCCTTTGGCAATGCCCGGGCCCGCTGTGTGGTCTGGACCTTCCCTGACCAGGTGCCCGTCCACCGTGAACCGCTGCACTCGCCGCGGCCGGATCTGATTCCCAGGTATCCGACCTACGAGGACAAGCCTGACCACTACCGGGTTTTCACCAGGTACAGGAGCGAGCAGGACCCCGGCATGTCAAAGGACTTCCCGCTGGTACTCACCACCGGGCGGATGGTCGAACACATGGGAGCCGGAGCGGAAACCCGCAGCAGCAAATACCTGGCCGAACTGGCCCCGGATATGTACGCGGAGATCAATCCGAAAACCGCCAACGATCTTGGAATCCGCAATGGCGATATGATCTGGATCGAATCGCCGGAAGGAGGCAAAGTAAAAGTCATGGCCAAAGTTACCGAACGGGTGGACGAGGCCACGATCTTTATGCCCTTCCATTTTGGTGGCATGCTCATGGGTGATTCCCTGCTGGATAAATATCCCAAGGGACATGAACCATATGTCATCGGTGAATCGGCCAACACGGTCACCAACTACGGCTTTGATATCATCACCCAGATTCAGGCGACCAAAGATGGACTGTGCCGGGTCAAACGTGCATAAACCCTTTCGGAGGTATCAATAAATGGCACGAATGAAATTTCTATGCGATGTGGAACGATGCATCGACTGTAGCGGCTGCGTGATTGCCTGTAAGGAAGGCAACCATGTCCCGGTTGGTGTTAACCGCCGCCGGGTCGTCTCGATCAATGAAGGCAAACCAGGGGAAAAATCCATCTCGGTCTCGTGCATGCACTGCGCCGATGCTCCCTGCATCGCCGTCTGCCCGGTGGATGCCATCTACCAGCGGGACGATGGTATCGTCCTGGTGAACAAAAAAACCTGCATCGGCTGTGGCTACTGTTTCATGGCCTGCCCCTTTGGAGCGCCACAGTTTCCCAGTGGCCAGGTCTTCGGAGCCAGGGGCGCCATGGACAAATGCACGTTCTGCGCCGGCGGCCCTGAGGAAACCTTCAGCCGCGAGGAGCGCAAGCTCTATGGCCAGAACCGGATTGCCGAGGGCAAGGTCCCGCTCTGCGCTGCCATGTGCGCCACCAAGGCGCTGATGGCCGGTGACGCCGATGTGGTAGCCGACGTCTTCCGGGAACGGGTGGTCAAGCGTGGCTCCGGGGTTAAAGCCTGGGGCTGGGACAAGGCGTACAAGGAAAAATAACCCGTTCCATCAATACGGGCGGCACCGTTCCGATGAGAACGGTGCCGCTTTTACCTGAGGTTCAGGCCAACCCTTATTCAACTGGAATACCCCGATGAGGATGAAAACATATTCTCTTTCCATTGGCGCCGGTTTACTGGTGCTGGTATCCGGCTTTGTCTATGCCGGGAGCGTGCAGCTGCTGAGCGGATTCGGCTCAACGCCATCCACCGCCTTCCTGCATCAGTTCAACGAGCTCATTACCGGTAACTGGCAGGTCTATGGTCAGCAGTTCACCAACCTGCAGGCCTTTCTCTTTAACCGTGCCTTCCTGCTCATTATCACCATCGTGCCTACGGTTTTTCTGCTCCACTACATCACCATCGGCCCCAAAATCTTTGCCCACGATGGCGACCAGGTATACTACTTCAACCTGTTCTCCAGAATCATTCATCTGATTGGAGCTGTCTCCTTCTCCCTGCTGGTGATCACAGGCCTGATGATTATCTTCGGTAAGTTTTTCGGAGGCGGCACCCCGGTCCATACCGCCAGGCTGGTCCATATCGCCTCGGCCGCCATCCTGGCAGTGGACGTGCCGATCATGTTTGCCATCTGGTTTGTCGATATGCTGCCGCGCACCTATGACCTGGCCTGGTTCCTGATTCTCGGAGGCTACCTGAGCAAAAAGAAAAAGCCTGTACCGGCAGGCAGGTTCAATGCCGGACAAAAGGTCTGGTTCTGGTTGTGCACTCTGGGCAGCGGTGGTATGATATACACCGGTTATCTGCTCTACACCTTTCAGAGTCCGGTGGACCAGCTGCGGCTCATGGTCATTATCCATAACTTTCTCGGCATGGCGCTGGTGGCCTTCTTTCTCACCCACCTCTACATGTCGCTTTTTGCCATCAAAGGCTCAATCCACAGCATGATAACCGGCTACAAACCGCGGGAGGAAGTGGAGATACTGCACAGCCGCTACAAAATCTGATACTGCAGGCCATTCTCCTCCAGCTCCACAAAAACACCAGGCGGACCCTCAAGGGCCCGCCTTTTTTCCTCTGGAGAATGGATATGCCACCCATTGTTACCTTTATCGGCTGGCACGACTCAGGCAAGACAACCCTTGCCAGCCAGGTCGTTACCCACCTCAAGGAACGCGGATACCGGATTGCGGTGATCAAGCATACAAAGGAAACCGGTATCGTCCTTGATCAGCCGGACACCGACACCTATACCTATCTCCAGGCCGGAGCTGATTCCATAACCCTGATCGCTCCGGACCAGATGGTCATGCGCACGGAAAATCCCGGAATGGACCTGACCACCCTGGCCTTTCGCTTCTTTCCGGACGTGGATATGGTGATCGGGGAGGGATTCAAACAGGAGCGGCAGGTGGCCAAAATCGAGGTGGCCAGGGGAGAGGGCGAACTGCTGCGCAACCAGGTCAACGGCGTGATCGCCATTGCCACCGACCGACCGGTGACCGGCGATTATATTTTCCGGCTCGACGAAAGCCTGGAGATTGCGGAGTTCATTGAAAAACGCTTTCTGCAGGACCGGGATAAAAACAAAGAGAAAGTTACCCTGCTGGTCAACGGCTCCCGGGTGGTGCTCAAGGATTTTGTCCAGGAATCCCTTGCCGCCACTGTGGCCGGTTTTGTCTCCACCCTGAAGTCCACCGGCGAGATGGGCGAAATCGAACTGCGCATCCGGCTCACCTGACTTTCGGCCTCTACGCAGGACTCTTGCCGAAACGGTTATCTGCCCCTATGCCGCTTCACAAAGAGTCTGCCGCAGAGGTGTCCCGGTCCGAAGATTCCAGGAAGCGGTTCACCGCCGTCTCCAGCAGTTCCTGATAGCCCCGGCTGCCGTCCAGTCCCTTGCGGCCAAAGGTATAGTTGATCTCCAGAAAAAGGGGCTGATCGCTTCCCGGGGGAAAGATAAGATCAAAACCGGCCAGATTGATTCCGGTCTGCTCGCATAACCGGGCTACCTGCGCCCGGCCGATGGCCTGGAGCTCCGGATCACTTTCTGGATCGATTTCGCCTCCCCTGGTCACGTTTTTGTAAAACCCCGGATTGATCCGCCAGTAGCTCAGGACCTGATCACCGATGACCACCACCCGCAGGTCCCGCTCCACCCGGCCCACACATTCCTGGATCACGAACCCGTGGTATCCTTCATTTTCCAGCTCCTTGAGACGGTGGACCACTTCAGCCAGTTCCTCCCGGCTGCGGACAAGCCAGGTATGGGCTCCTTCCCCGCCGGAACTGGCCTTGACCACGCAGGGATAGACCGGCGGGGTCGCGGTGTAGTCCATGGCCGGATGATCCTGCTCCAGGGCCTCGACCCGGGGATAGATGCGGGTCTCGGGATGGGGCATGCCCAGGCTCCAGAACAGCATGGTGTCCCCCACCTTGCCCTCCCACCGGAACCGCAGGTCATAGTTGGGAAAAACCGCCGGACAGTGGCAGCGGACCAGATGGTAGAGTTCCCGTGATACGGTCTGGGGTAGCAGGACCGCACGGGATCCTCGGATATAATCGAGTTCCTCCTCTCCAAGGCTGCCGCGCTCCCAGAGAAACCGATCAGCAGGCAGCGTCGGGTGGAAGGAAAGCACCATCCCTTTCCCCGGTTTTTTTAAATCTATGACTCCTCTCCCACCACCCGGAAAAGCCTCTTGCGGGTGTACTGATGCACCTGGTTGCGCCCGCCTTCCTTGGCCGCATAGAGGGCCTGATCCACCTGCTGGATCAGATCCCTGCAGGTGTGTTCCTCATCTGTGTATTCGGCCACTCCCATGCTGGCGGTCATCGTTCCAACACCTGGAAAGTCGTGCCCGTTAATCCTGCGACGCAGTACCTCGGCCAGGGTCATCGCACCACTGAGATCGGTGGCCGGACATATGACCAGAAACTCTTCTCCACCCCAGCGACCTAGAATATCAGTCTTTCTTATGGTTGCAGAAATCAGCCTTGCAAACTCAACCAGTACCTCATCTCCGGCAAGGTGTCCCATGGTGTCGTTTACTCTTTTAAAATAATCGATATCAATCAGGATCACCGAAAACACCTGTCTGTTTCTGGTAAACAGGGCCTGCTGCATGTTGAGAATTTCGTCAAGCTTGAGACGATTGTACACCTGGGTCAGCCGGTCGGTTACCGACAGGACCTCGAGTTTACGGTTGTACTGGTTAAGCGCCCAGTAGCGGTAGAGCAGAAACAATCCCACCATCCCGATCCCCGAGAGGATCTTCCACAACAGCGTATAATCAATACCTTTTTCATACTTGACAGAGATCCAGCGGTTCAATATCTGCTGCTGTCGTTCCGGGGCAATGGTGGCGATCGCCTTGTTCAGGACCGAGAGCAGGAGCGGTTCGTCGTTTCGTACGCCGAGCTTGAGCTCCAGGGTTTCATCGAACTTGCCGGCAATCTTCAGGGTACCAACATACTGGTTCTGGATCGCATAGCCAATGGTCGGCAGGGTATCGATAAAGCCGTAGAGCTGCCCCTGCTGGACCTGATCCAGGCCGTCGGCCACCGATTCCACATCAACAATCTGCATCTCCGGGTACCGGTCGCGCAGGGATTTACCAAAGGCATAGCCCCGGACCACCCCGAACTTCCTGTCATGGATGGCGGTGATATCGGGCACGAACAGCTCCTCGGTCCGGGTGGCCAGGACCAGGGGCAGGTTGAGATAGGGAATGGTGAAGTCAAGAAATTCCCGCCGCTCGGGGGTCTCCAGGGCCAGAGTGAGAATGTCGCACTTCCTCTGCCGGGCAAATTCAATGCTCTGGTTCCAGCTGGTGGTGGGGACCAGCTGGATCGGGATACCCAGTTCCTTCTGGAAAATTTCCACGTAATCGGCAGCAATTCCGATATGATGCCCTTCTTCCATCCGTTCCAGCGGCATACGATCCGGGTCGATACACATGGAGATACTGCCCTTGTTTTTCAGCCAGCTGGACTCGATGGTGGTCAGGCTGACCTGTTTGCCGGCTTCCCCGTCCCTGGCCGCGGTCTCCCGGAACCAGCGGTCCTGGAGACGGAGAATCTCCTCGCTCGAGAGCTGGGCCATGGCCTTGTCGAAAATCGACTTCAGCAAGGGAAGATCTTCCCGGATACCGACCCGCAGCGCAGTTTCCGGAAAGACCGGATCGCCCACCAGCGGCGTAATGACCAGGTCCTGAAAAAAATACTCCTCCATGTAGTAATTGAAAACCGCATAGTTATCAAAAGCGGCATCGGCCCGCCCACTGAGCACGCTCTGCATACTCATGATGGTGTTGTCGGTAAGCAGAAGGTTGATATCAGAAAAACGCTCGCGCAGACGGGCCACGAAAGGGGTTCCCCGGACCACGGCCAGGACCTTGCCCCGCAGACTCTCCAGATCGGAAAAACGATCCCTGCTGCCCCGGCTGAGCAGGGAGCTCACCGCGTTGACCATGCCCCGGTCCGTCAGAAGCAGCTCCGGCGGGTTCCCGTCAACCGGTTCCACCAGCCCGACCATGTCGATACCCTGCTCTGAAAGCAGGGGGGACACCCTTTCGGACTCCACCGGCTCCTCCTGAAGAACAAAGTCGAGCACCAATCCCAGCTTGGACGCCAGGAGCCGCAGATAATCGTTGACATAGCCGCTGACCTCACTACCCCTGATAAAACTGAAGGGTGGAAAATTTTTTCTTGTCAGGACCCGGACGGTCTGATGTTCCTTAAGGAAAACCAGCTCCTCGTCGGTCAGGGCCAACTTGACGCTTGCCTGGTGGTCAACCCCCATGAACCGGGACAGCCACTTGCGGCTGAGCTGCTGCATGGTCTCGTCGGGAACGGCATCCATTGCCTTTTGCAGGAGGGAATGAAACAGGGCCCAGTCGTCACGGACCGCAATGTAGAGATCACTGGACTCCCAGCCACTGATCTCGGCCCGGGCCGCGATCTTGAGGTTGGTGAGCAGAAGTTTCTCAAAAAGATAGTTCACCGTGAAAAAGTCTTCGATGAGGGCATCGGCCCGGCCAAAGGCCACAGCTTCCATGGCCTCGCCGGTGGAGCGCATCTCCAGTATTCGTATCCCGGGATAACTCTCACGAATAAAGGTCGTCAGCGGAAGCGAGGCCGGCATGGCCAGTATTTTGCCATCCAGATCATCCATGGAACGGATGGTGTTGTTGGTGAACTGGGTGACAATCATGTAGCGTATGGAGTAGTAACCGGTTGTAAAGTAGGAAAACTGATGCAGGTCACCGGTTATATGACAGGTATGGAGAAGATCGATCTCCCGTTTCTGCAGGCGATCCACCAGCCGGTCCCAGTCGCCACTGATGACCTGGACCTGAACTCCTATGATCTTGGCCAGCAGACGAAGGTAATCGATGGAAAAACCCTGGGCCTCGCCATCCTCGTAAAAATCGTAGGGTGGACGGGAAATCTGGTTTGAGATGCGAATAACCGGATGTTGCCGGACAAACTCTTCTTCTTCAGAGGTCAACACCAGTCTGGAATCTCCCGGACCCGGAGCCATACCATTGGCAGCTTGGGCCGATGGAACATGATCTGCCCCGACCTCGTGAGCACACACATCCCGGCACTGCGCCCCAAGAAAAATACACAGGGCGAGAAAAGCGGAAAAAATGACCTGGCTCGCAGACCAGGATATATCACGTCCCGTTCGACGGGAACCGGAAAAACTGCTCAGTAGCATGGTTTTTATAATAGCACAAAGAAGCAGTGCCGTTCCAACAACAATTGCTCTTTTTCCTGCTTTTCGGTGGCGCCCTGAACAGAAGAGAAAACAGTGAAAGGGAAAATCCGGATTGAGGATAAACAGTTTGATAAATCAGCGGGGAATTACCCTGATTGTACGGTCGGGTACCAGTCGGCGGACAAACAGCCGCAGAAGGACAAAACTGAACAGAAAAGCGGCGGTCAGACGAACCGCGACAATGACCCAGTAACTGGCACCAAAGATCACAAACAGGAGGGCATCCTCGATGATGGAATGGCATATCATCAAAAAAGTGGCGATATAAAAAACATTCTCCCGGCTCAGGTGACCATCGCTGACCTCTCGGATCAGGATACCGGCCCCATAGGTAATACCAAGCAGCTGACCAACGATGATGGAAAAGGAGGTATTGACCTTTCTGGCATACTCCTGCATGAACCGGGTGGATTTCACCCAGTCCATGACAAAGATGATCAAGGTGATAAGACCGATTATCTTAAAAGACAGGAGAAGTGATCCAGCAAGCGACCCCTTTAGCATGTGCAGGAAACTGTCGTACCGGGCCAGGGTCACAGTGCCAGCGGTCACCTGATCCCCGAAAAAAGAATCCGGCATCAGCATTACCGGCCCGACACTGACAAAGGCCATGAGGACCCGGAGCAGGACCGAGTACCAGTAAGCCACGCCCAATTTCCTCATCACCGCCGATTCCACCGGCAGGGAATGACAGACGCCAAGAAAAACCGCAAGAATGGTCCATTGGTAGGGGCTCAGTCCCAGGGGAGCGGCAAAGGCAATGGCCGCATACAGGTTGAGAAACACACCGCCGGCTATGGCCATGGCCGCCTCGGCCGGCAACTGCAGGATCGAGGTCACCGGCGCAAAGAGAAAAGTGATGTGGTGCAGAAGATCGAGATAGAGCAGAATGTCGGCGAGAACATAGAGAGGAATGATCAGCTTGAGGATGAGGAAGCCACTGCGCAGGGCAGCGCGCAGACTTTCCCGAAAGGAAAAACCCATGGTAATTCTCCGGACCCGGCAACAGTCAGCTGTTGCGTTTGGTACCCCTGCAGGTGAAGGCCTTGGCAATCATCTTGTAGAAGCTGCCTTTGTCGATGCCGATATCCTTACCACAGCTGCAGTACACCCGGCCATCACGGATTTGGGCCCCGAATATTTTTTTTATCCGGTCCTTGTGACAGCGAAGGACCTCTCCGGGTCCGATCTTGTCATAACGCCAGAGTTTTCTTTTACAGGCAGCACAACGAATAACGAGCATATCAAATCTTCTGGTGGATCCGTTCCAGCTCCTCGGGGTCGGAAAACTTATGGACCCGAACCTTGCGGCTCCGCGGAAACTCCCGTTTAACAAGCGTCTTGAGCAACCGTGGCAGATCACCGGGATCAACTTCCATTTCCTGCTCCACATAGCCCCGCTCCCGGACAAGAACCCTGCCGTTTTCCTGGCAGATCAAGGCGATGGTACGGTTGCGCTTGTACGACATCAGTTCGAGGCCACCCGGAGGAGCCATTCTGCCCAGGAGGCGCACAACATGAGTCCGCAGAGAATCGATATTAACAAGCGACACGAAACTTTCGTCAGAAATAGAGAATTCTGTCCAGCAGGGAACGGGACGGCGGAGTGATCTCGTCCATGTCCTGGAATTCAAATCCCAGCATCCGCAGGGTGTTTTCATCCAGGCACAGCCTCTTATCCCAGGTGGAAACAATGGTCCGGTCGGCAGGCCTGACAAGGTGGACCGACAGGTACAGAACCCGGCTGCTCAGGGTGTAGGTTCCAACCACCACAGCCTGGGCCTGTTGTTTACGGGAAAGAGTTTCCAGGTCACGCGACAGCATGAACTCCCCGGACCCGGAACGGACCAGCAGGTTGTTGCGGAGTTTGAGTTCCCGGACCGTAAACCCCTTGCGGACAAAGCCGGAGGCCAGGTGATTCTGTAGACTGCGACCAAAGGATGAGGCCTGTTCAAGATTATTGTTGTCTACTATGGTTGTGACCAGGATGGGTTGGCGTGGATGCAAAGGTGGAGAGGCTTCCGATATCAGTTCATCGCTGATCTCACGTCCCAGGCCGACAAGATCAATCCCTGATCCCAAAACCTGCTCGAATGGCGTACAGTTCAACCTGCTGCAGCCACCGGCAAGCATCAGCAACCCCACTCCTGCGAGCAGCCATCCCATTTCTTTCATCCGCCGTAACCATGTCATCGTGGAGAGCATGATACCTTACATCCCTGCGCTGATCAACTCGATTTCAGTGGTCGGCGGCGCAGCCCGATACTGCCAGAAATCCGGGTCATCTATGTAGTAGATATCGGAGCGGTGCATGAGATAACGGCTGTTGTTGACAATGGAAGTTGAAACAACCACCTCGTACCGGCCGGTATTCTCGTAGGTTGAAGCGGCGACGTCGGCGAACATCGAACCCAGCAGGGTAAGATAATCGGAGGAAACATGCCGGAGAACAGTGATACCGCTGCCCAGCAATGTCAGCATCCCGGGCCAGACCCTCTGACTTATATTGCCGCTGTCCCGGTGATTGATCACCTGGACCTTGTATTCCACCACCAGGCCGTTTTGTCCCGGGCTGTTCAGGGTCGGCACTCCGAACTGGACCAGTCTCGTTACCAGGAGATCGTGAAATGCCTCGTCAAAGGGTGCGGTGCCGGAGAGATCACCTTGCCCCTCGCCGATGCCGGAAGAACGAACATAAACCGGCGTTTCAAGGTATCCCTGCCGGATTAACTCGTTGTTGATCTCGTTGGCCACATCCAGCGCCAGGACATCCCAGTGATGGACCGCCTGCATTTTACGCTGCTCGGTAGCAGGATACCCGACCGGCTGGGGAGTATGACTGCAGCCGAAAAGAAACAACAGAACAACAAGGGGAAAAATTCTCATAACAGACATGGCGCCCTGACCTGTAGTGATGTTTGAAACCTCATGAAGACAGCGGACAACTGCTGGACTGTTATCTCTTTCGGCAGGAATTGCGTGAAACTGAAGAACTTTTTCCTCCTGCTCCCATCCATGACCCGGCAGAAGTAAAAAAAAAGCCCGGTCCGGAAAACTCCGAACCGGACCACGGGAATCAGAGCAAAACGTTGAGCCGCTGTTCGATCTCCTGCTGGGGTACGGCGCCCACCAATTGATCCACCACCTGGCCGTTTTTGAAGAACAGCAGGGTGGGCACCCCGCGGATCTGGAACCGGGACGCGGTCATCTGGTGTCGGCTGGCGTCGAGCTTGCCGACAATGGCCCGTCCGGCGTAATTCCTGGCAATCTTGTCGATAACCGGAGCAAGCATCTGGCATGGCCCGCAGGTCGGAGAATAGAAATCCACCAGGACCGGCAGGGATGAGCCCGAGGTCACCTGCTGGAAGTTATGGTCGCCAAGCTCGACCACGCTGCCGGTCGTACCAGCCGGCATCGGCTGGCCACATCGGCCGCATTTGGGTTTAAGATGGGCCTTGGCGGCCGGAATCCTGTTTTTCGCCCCGCACGCAGGGCAGACTGTTATGGTGTCTGGCATGATTTCACCTCCTGTTCCTGTCATAAATCCATGACGTCGCAATCCTCTATAAATCCGATGGCTCGAGAGGTAGCTGCCGGTTGTTTACGGAGTTAACCCGACTGTTTCGAGCCGCAAAGGCAGTGCTCGGTTATGGAGCGCAAATCCTATTTTGACCATCACAATAAGCATTTTCCCCAGATTGTCATCACACCCCGCCCTTTTCATTAGTTGATTGCATTAACCTGGCGTCATGATTAGATTAGCAGTGATACGCAGTGCTGCCAGGGGCACAGGATGCCAACCGTAACCTTTTGAGATAACATGTGTATTGACCTCCACACCCACTCCATCTTCTCCGATGGCACCGCCACTCCCGAAGAGCTAGTCCAGATGGCCGCAGAGCGTAATCTCGGTGGCATCGCCCTGACCGATCACGACACGGTGGACGGAATCGAACCGTTTATGGAGGCGGGGAAGAAGCACCATGTCAAAACCATGGCCGGTATCGAAATCAGTGCCCAGCACCGTGGATTCTCCCTCCACATCCTGGGATATGGCCTGGACACAAGCTGTAATTCCCTGCACAGCTGGCTCTTACGGGTTCAACAGGGACGAATCGAACGCAACCGGAAAATTCTCCTTAAACTGCGGGAACTGGGACTGAAAATCGAAGACCAGGAACTGGAGCATTTCTCCTGTTATGGCCAGACCGGACGGCCCCATATCGCAAGGCTGCTGATGAAAAAGGGAGTAGTCAGGACCATGGATCAGGCCTTCAGCCAGTATCTGCGCCGGGGCCGGGCTGCCTGGTGTGCCCGTTTTGCCTACACGGCCGCAGAGACCATCTCCATGATCCACGAGGCGGGCGGCGTGGCGGTCCTGGCCCACCCGGGTCAGATCGATCCCCGAATACGCATACAACCGCTGCTGATTCGCGAACTGGTGGAACGCGGCCTGGACGGACTCGAAGTGGTCTATCCCGGGCATGGAAAAAAAATCCAGAAAGAACTTACCCGGCTGGCCCACCGGTTTGACCTGCTGATAACCGGTGGCAGCGATTACCATGGCGGTAACCGGCCGGGCAGCAGCCTGGCCGGCAAAAACGGCTTTTGCCCACCCTACACCCTGCTGGCAGAGCTGGAAAGGCGACTCTTTGCCGCCACAATTCCATAAAGAACAAGCAGAACAAAACCACAGCCCCTGACCCCAAACAGTGATCCAACCCCGGAAGATACCATGCACACCATTTTGATTGTCGACGACGAACCCAACTACCAGATCGTTCTCTCCGAACTGTTGCGGGACGAAGGCCATGAGGTTTTCACCGCCGATTCCGGCATTGAGGGATTACCCATTGTCCGGGATACCGACCTGGACCTGGTCATTTCCGACATGAAGATGCCGGGCATGGACGGCATCGAATTTCTGGTCAGAATCAAGGAACTGAACAAGGACCTTCCGGTGATCCTGATCACGGCCTATGCCGAAGTGGAAAAGGCCGTGGAGGCAATGCGGCTGGGTGCCTTTACCTATCTGGCCAAACCCTTTTCCAACGAACAGCTGCTGGCCGCAGTCAACAAAGCCATCGAACATTACGGCCTGGTACGGGAAATAAAAAGGCTGCGCAGCGAAGTCACCCCCAGGTCAGGGTTTGGCGGCATGATCGGCAAAAGCACCTCCATGCGGGCCATCTACCAGCTTATCGAAAAGGTAGCGCCCACTCCCTCGTCGGTACTGATCACCGGCGAGTCAGGTACGGGCAAGGAACTGGTGGCCAGGGCCATCCACAACCTGAGCCAGCGCAAAGACATGCCTTTTGTTTCGGTCAATTGCGCGGCCCTGGCCAGCAACCTGCTTGAAAGCGAACTGTTCGGCCATGAAAAGGGGGCCTTCACCGATGCCATAGCCATGCGCAAGGGACGCTTTGAACTGGCCGACGGAGGCACCCTGTTTCTGGACGAGATAGGCGAAATGCCCCCCAGCCTGCAGGCCAAGCTGTTGCGAGTCCTCCAGGAACGATGTTTCGAGCGGGTGGGCGGCAGCACCACCCTGGAAGTGGATGTCCGGGTCCTGGCAGCGACCAACAAGGACCTGAAGGACGAGGTGGAAAAGGGCAATTTCAGAGAAGATCTCTATTACCGGCTCAACGTGATCCATATTCACCTGCCGCCCCTGCGCGAACGGGTGGACGACATTCCGGAGCTGGTCAGCCATTTCCTCAAGAAAAATGCGGCGAGGCTGGGCAAGGAACGGCTCGATATCTCCCCGGAAGCCCTGCGGCTCCTGGTCAGCCTGCCCTGGGAAGGCAATGTGCGTGAGCTGGAAAACACCATCGAGCGGGCCGCCATCCTGTGCAGCAACGACCGCATCGAGGCCGAGGACATCCAGCCCGACTCATCGGATCTGGCCAACGTCTCGGAGTGGAGTTCGGGTCTCGACCTGAACCAGTTTATCCCCGATGACCTGAGCCTGTCTGAAATCCTTTCCGGCATCGAGGAGAAACTGGTGCGCCAGGCCCTGGAGGACGCAGGCAATGTCCAGGCCCGGGCCGCTGAAAAGCTGGGCATCACCAAAAGCCTGCTCCAGTACAAGATGAAAAAATACAAACTGCAGCGCAAAAAAAAGCAGTAAGATAATGGCCTGCTGGCAAGACCGGTTATTCCCCGCTGTCCCGCCTTTTATTCCGTACCATGTCCGGCAGCGGAAAACCCTCGTCCCGACCGCCCCAGTTAAGCTTGTTGCGCAGGATCGCGAAATAGCCCTTGTGAGGTGAGCTGATAAGACGCAGAGGCTTGGCCGCCGCCTGGACCACCAGGCAGTCTTCGGCCTTCATGTTCCAGCCCGGCCGACCATCGGCAATCACCCTGACATCACTTTCCGGATCTGCCAGCCGGGTGGTGATCCGGACATCGGGTGAGAGCAGGACCGGCCGGCTCTCCAGCATGAAGGGACAAAGAGGTGTGACCAGGATGGTGCCCAGCTCGGCATGGACGATGGGGCCGCCGGCCGAGAGGTTGTAGGCCGTGGATCCGGTGGGCGTCGAGATGATCAGCCCGTCGCCCTTATAAGTGGTGATAAACTCTTCATCGGCCCAGGACGAAAGCCGCATGATCCGGTCGGTGGACTCCTTGACAATGACCACCTCGTTGAGGGCAAAAAGAGGTTCGCTTTCCTGTCCGTTCCGGCCGGAGAAGAGACTTGCCCGCAGCATCATCCGCTTTTCGATCCTGGCCTGACCGGCGAGGATGGTCTCCAGGGCCTGGTACATCTCCCCGGCCGCCACCTCGGTGAGAAAACCGAGATTGCCCAGATTGATTCCCACCACCGGAATATCAAGATGACAGGCCTGAGCCGCCACATGGAGCAGCGTTCCGTCACCGCCCAGGATCACCAGCATGTCCATGCCCGGATCAATCCGATCCAGAACCGCTCTGACCCCCCACTGCTCCAGCCAGACAGCCAGTTCAGTACCCACCCGGTGGACGTCCGGCGCATCACGCTTGGTGACTATGCCGACGTAGTCCACCTTCATGATCCTAGATCCCGTGACCGCTCGGTGGCCGCTTCAATGGCGGTCATCACTGTCCCGCGAATCCCTGCTTCCTCCAGGACTTGAATACCGGTTATGGTGGTTCCACCGGGGGAGGTAACCCGGCCCTTGAGAACCGATGCAGCTTCGCCGGTCTCCAGGGCCAGCCTGGCCGAACCATAGACCGTCTGCAGGACCAGCTGTTCAGCCACCGGCCGCGGCAGTCCGGCCAGGACCCCGCCGTCGACCATAGCCTCGATAAAGGTAAACACGTAACCTGGACCCGAGCCGCTGAGTCCGGTCACCGCATCAAGCAGGTTTTCCGCCACCTCCACACAGATTCCCACGGCCGAGAAAATTGACCTGGCCGTCTCCATGTCCTCTTCGCTCACCCGGCGGTTTCCACTCAGGGCAGAGGCACCGGCCAGGACCAGGGCCGGAGTATTGGGCATCACCCGGATGATCCGGGCCGATTCGCCGAGCAACCTTTCCATGGCTGCGATGGTTACCCCGGCGGCAATGGAGATGATGAGGTGGTTCTCGTCAAGGTGGGCAACATACTGCTGCAAGACCGGCTCCATGATCTGCGGCTTGACCGCCAGAACCACCACCTCGGCAAAAGAGGCCAGCTCGCCCGGCTCAGTGGTGACCCCGATGCCATACTGGCTGGTCAGGTACTGCTGCCGGGAACTGTCCGGCTCGGCCACCATGATCTTTTCCGCTGTCACCAGCTCTGCCTTGATCATCCCCCGGACCAGGGCCTCACCCATCTGTCCTCCACCAACAAGACCAATTGTTTTCATATCTCAGTTTTCAGTAGGTATTTGGATTCTGTGCAGCCGGATCCCACGGACCCTGCCACCCCGTAGCTTTTCCCGGAAACGCGGCTTCAAACGAATAGAACCACAAAAGGTACCATCTGCCGGATAAAACTTCTGCAAAAAAAAACCGCTGACCAAAACGGCCAGCGGTGGGTACCGGGGTGGTATACGGCTCAGGCGGCACAGACCGGCCGAGCTGCCGAACCAGGTTGCTGTGGGGTGAAAAGCGGTTTGATCCGGTCTCCGGCCCGACGGGTCTCCTTGACCACCTGGCGTAAAACGGTGTTGCCGTTTTTTCTGAACTTGACGTATTCCCAGCACTCGGGGCGCTCGATAATCTCCTGCATCAGGCCCAGATGCAGTCCATGACCTGAGCGATCGGCTATCACATGCCCCAGTACCGGGGTACCGAGAAGGGCGAGATCTCCTATCAGATCAAGAACCTTGTGCCTGACGAATTCATCATCATAGCGCAACCCGTCCTCGTTGAGAATGGACCGGCGATCCCAGTGGATGGCAATGACGTTTTCCAGCGTACCGCCAAGAGCCAGGCCATTGGCCCAGAGATGTTCCACCTGTTCCACATAGCCAAACGTCCGGGCCCGGGCGATTTCTTTCGTGAATCGCTCCCGGGTCACCTCGACGGTATATTTCTGTTCCCCGAGGAGCTCCCCGTCAAAGGAGATCCGGCCGGTGATCTTGAAACCGTCATAGGGCTCGATCCGGATTGACTTGTCCCCTTCCGAGTAAATAATCGGGCTTGTGATACGCAAAACTTTGCGCAGGGCGCGCTGCTTCCGGCGCCCCCCCTGGCGGATGAGACGGACAAAGGGATCGGCGCTGCCGTCCATGATCGGTACCTCGTGGGAATCGATCTCGATATCGGCGTTATCGATCCCGGATCCACGCAGGGCCGCGAGCAGATGCTCGGTGGTGGAAATGCGGGTGGCGCCGCTGCCGATGGTGGTTGCCAGACGCGTATCCACCACCCGGTCCATCTGCGCCGGTATGACAGGTTTCTCCTTGAGATCTGAGCGGAAAAACCGGATTCCGGCATTGGCCGGTGCCGGGTGGATGGCCAGGTTTACAGTCCTGCCGGTATGCAGCCCGACGCCGCAGCAGCTGACTGTTTTCTTCAGGGTATACTGGTGCGGCTCAATAACAGGTGCCATTATCATATATACGAGTATTTTTTAAGGATTTATTTTTTTAAATTGATCAACACACAGTAAATCATGCAAGTTACAGCCCAAAAAACCGCACAAACACAAAAAAACAGGCAAACAGCACAAAAAATTTCTGAAAACAATTAGTTATAATAACACTTTCACACAGAAAAGCACTGACCACCACCCTGCCCCTGTGGCAAAAATTCCACACCAGAACCTGAACCTCGGGAATGTGGTCTTTTTGCCACAGTCTTTTTTGTCTGCACCCGAGCCATTCTGCAACGGGATTCAAATTCAATCCTTCTCTCCAGCCCGGACACGGGCCACTGCCTCGCAGATGAATGCATCAAAAGATTCTTCAGGCCTGGTTTCCATGCGCACCGCAGCCAGGTCCAGGCCCGGCTCCAACCCCTCCAGCTTGACCAGGTCCTTTTCCGTTGTCACCAAGAGTTCACTTCCTTTTTCCCGGGCCTCTCTTCGCAGCCGGTCAACATCCGCCCCGGTATACCGGTGATGATCCGGCAGCCCGACAAAACCGGTCAGCTCAAGATCCATGGAGAGCAGCATATCCCTGAAGCTCTCGGGACGGGCAATGCCGCAGAAAGCAAAACATTTTCTACCGGCAAGCCGACCAGGTCCCTCTTGATGCCGCTTTCCGTCAACAGTACGCCAGACCAGACCTGAGGGAAGATAGGTGCTGAAAAACACGGGGCGCCCGGAAAAACGCTGCCGCAACAGATCGGCAAAGCGTCCGGCCCGCTCCCGGTTTTCATCGTGCACGCCGGTGAGCAGAAAGGCGTGACAACGCAACAGGGCCTTGACCGGCTCCCGCAGATCTCCACCGGGAAACACCCGTGAATTTCCAGCCAGGGTATCGGCATTGAAGAGGACCAGATCAATATCCCTGGCCACTCCCAGGTGCTGGAATCCGTCATCAAGCAGCAGCACATCAGCCCCCATTTCCACGGCCGTGGCAGCCGGCAGCTTCCGGACCACCCCGGTCAGGACCGGCACCCCATCGAGGGTCTCGGCCAGAAATCTCGGCTCATCACCGACAAAGGCGGCATCGAGCAGGACCCGCTCGCCATCGGAAACAATATTGACCGGTTCTTTTGTCGCCCCGCCATAGCCACGACTGATCACCGCCGGGTGCAGCCCATCTTTCCTGAGCAGCCTGGCCAGATACTGGACCACCGGGGTTTTGCCGGTTCCGCCCATGGTCAGGTTGCCGACACTGATCACCACCGCCGGCAACCGGGCCTGCCTGAACACTCCCCACCGGTACAGAGTCTCCCGGGTCCGCATAAGCATGGCATACAAAGGAGAAAACGGCCTGCCCAGAGCAAAATAGAGATTTTTACGACGCATCTTTCCAATCATTTCAGTACCTGATTACCTTCAACGCCCGGCTGACAGGAGATACGCTCCGGCAGCCCCCAAACGATGTTACCAAACATTTGACCACCCCTTTGTAGCGCATCGTGAATTCGGTACCAAGGCAAAAGTATTGACAAAAAAACCACCTGTGCCTCCTGCAGCGAAGATTCAGCCAGATAACAGCCACACTTCCAAAACGGTCACCCGAACCCTGCCGGGCCGGTCAGCGGCCGCAGGTTGGTTTTCCCGGAATCCATCGACCATGCACATTTTTGGGTGCAAATTTTTTTTAATAGGGTATGTAGGAATGCAATGTGTACAACCCATCTGTTCGATCCCCTGTTTTATTACTGATGCAAGGAGGAACCTCTTATGAAGCTTGCTCGCAAATTGATCACACTGGTCTTGGCGATGGTCCTGGCTGCCGGACTGACCAGCGCTGCCATGGCGGCCGACCCCATCAAAATCGGTGTTGCCGGTGCCCATTCCGGCGACCTGGCTTCCTATGGCCTCCCGACGGTCAAGGCGGCCGAACTGGTTGTCAAGGATGTCAACGACCGGGGCGGCATCAATGGCCGCAAGGTTGTCCTGCTGGTGGAAGATGATGTCTGCAAGCCCGAAGTGGCCACCAACACCGCCACCAAACTGGTTTCCAAGGGTGTGAACGTGGTCATCGGCCATATCTGTTCCGGCGCCACCAAGGCTGCCCTGCCCATCTACAAGGCTTCCGGCGTGATCGTCATGTCCCCGTCAGCCACAGACTCGTCCCTGACCCAGAGTGGTGACTATCCCAACTTCTACCGGACCATTGCCCCAAACAATGCCCAGGCCCGCACCGAGGTTGACTTTGTCGTCAACGTTCTTGGTGCCAAGAAAATAGCCATTATCCACGATAAAGGCGACTATGGCAAAGGATTCGCCCAGGACGCGAAAAACTTCCTTGAAAAGGAAGGCAAGGCCAAAGTGGTTCTGTTCGAGGGTATCACCCCCGGAGCCGTGGATTACTCCGCGGTTGTCCAGAAGGTCAAGCGCAGCGGCGCTGACGTGGTGATCTTTGGAGGATACCATCCCGAGGCGTCCAAAATTGTCACCCAGATGCGTAAAAAAAGGATGAAAACCATCTTTGTCTCCGATGACGGCGTCAAGGATGACACCTTCATCAAGGTTGCCGGTAAATACGCAGAAGGTGTTTACGCCACCGGACCGGCAGATGTTTCCAGCAACCCCATCACCAGAGAGTACCGCGAAAAACATGTCAAGGCCTACGGCGAGGAGCCGGGCGCCTTCTTTGACAACGCAGTAGCCGCAGCCCTTGCCCTGACCAATGCCCTGGAAAAGGCCGGCTCGACCGACCCCGACGCCATTGCCAGGGCCCTGCACACAGAGAACGTGGAGACGCCTTTTGGCTCCATCCGCTTTGATGAAAACGGCGATGCCATCGGTGTCGGTTATGTTGTCTACAAGGTGGAAAATGGTAAATTTGTTGCCGTTAAATAATTGTTGTGCCTGAATAAGAGATCTGGGGCAGCCTGGCTGCCCCAGATTTTTTTTTGCGCAACCAAAGACGCATATCAACCAGATTCCGGAACCAGAAAATGGATTATTTTATCGAGCTCTTTTTCGGCGGCCTGACCCGAGGTTCAATCTACGCACTCATTGCCCTCGGGTACACCATGGTCTATGGCATTATCGGCCTGATCAACTTCGCCCACGGAGAGATCTATATGATTGGCGCCTTCACGGCCCTTATTGTCTCCACGGTTCTGTCTATTTTAGGGTTTCCGCTGCTGGCCATCGTTATCCTGACCATGCTGGCAGCAGCCATATGGGCCAGTGCCTATGGCTACACGGTGGAGAAACTGGCCTACAAGCCGTTGCGCAACGCGCCCCGTCTCTCGCCACTCATCTCGGCCATCGGCATGTCCATGTTTCTGCAGAATTACGTGCTCCTGGCCCAGACACCGGACTTCCTGCCGTTCCCGGCCCTGATTCCGGACTTTCCGTTCATGGAGCGTTATGCCCACATCATCGGCTCATCCGACCTTGTGATCCTGCTGACCACGGCGTTGATCATGATCCTGCTCACCTTTCTCATCAAATTCACCCGGATCGGCAAGGCCATGCGGGCCACGGCCCAGGACCGAAAAATGGCGCTGCTGGTGGGCGTCAACGTGGATCACGTCATCTCCATGACCTTTATCATCGGCTCGGCCCTGGCCGCGGTGGGCGGCATGCTGATCGCCTCCCATATTGGCCAGATCAACTTCTTCATCGGCTTTATAGCCGGCATCAAGGCCTTTACCGCCGCGGTGCTCGGCGGCATCGGCTCCATTCCCGGAGCAGTGCTCGGGAGCTTCATTCTCGGCCTGACCGAATCTTTTGCCACCGGATATGTCTCCAGTGACTATGAAGATGTCTTCGCCTTTTCCCTGCTGGTCCTGATTCTTATTTTCCGCCCTTCGGGCCTGCTGGGCAAGGCCAGCATCGAAAAAGTCTGAACCAGGAAACAAAACTACACAGAAACGACATCATGCTTACGGTCAAAGATTTCAGAAACGCGCTCATGGTTTCTCTGTGGTTTATCTTTCTCACCTTCCCCATCATGGTGATCAAGATCAACCCCTACGAACGAACCATCATCTGGCGCTGGCACAATCTTGCCTGGGTGGGAATCGCCAGCTTTGCCCTCTATCTCATCAGCCGCATATATCTGCAGCGGAAAAAAGCGCGGCAGGAGCGAATTCGCCAGGGGCTCGAGGACGAGCGGACCGACTGGAGCCAGCGGCTCATGCAGGAACGCAGAATCTACATGCCGATCCTGGCAGGCACGGCCCTGTTCGCCCTTGCCTTTCCCCTGGTCTTTTCCACCTATCAGACCAACATCATGATCACCGCCCTGATGTACGTGGTCCTTGGCCTGGGCCTGAACATCGTAGTCGGGGTGGCCGGGCTTCTTGATCTCGGCTATGTTGCCTTCTATGCGGTCGGCGCGTATTCCTACGCTCTGCTGAACATGCATTTTGGGCTTGGTTTCTGGACCGTACTTCCCATCGGTGCGATGCTGGCAGCCACCTTCGGCATCCTGCTTGGTTTTCCTGTCCTGCGTTTGCGGGGTGACTACCTGGCTATCGTTACCCTGGGTTTTGGCGAGATCATCCGCCTCATCCTGGAAAACTGGACCGAATTCTCCCAGGGACCAAGCGGCATCTCAAATATTCCCCGTCCTGGATTTTTCGGCCTTGAAATGAGTCTGGATACGGCGATTCTCTATCTCTACTACCTGATGATCGTCATGGTTATCTTCACCATTTTCGTCGTCAACCGGCTGCAGAATTCCCGCATAGGCCGGGCCTGGTTCGCCCTGCGTGAAGACGAGATAGCCTGCCAGGCCATGGGCATCGACAAAACCCGCACCAAGCTGACCGCCTTTGCCCTGGGAGCGACCTGGGCCGGCATGGTCGGGGTGATCTTTGCGGCCAAGACCACCTTTGTCAATCCAGCCAGTTTCACCTTTCTTGAATCAGCCATCATCCTCTGCATCGTGGTACTTGGCGGCATGGGCTCCATTGTCGGGGTGATCATTGCCGCCCTGATTCTGATCCTGCTGCCTGAGTATCTGCGGGCCTTTGCCGACTACCGGATGCTAGTTTTCGGTGCCACACTGGTCATTATGATGGTTTTCAGGCCCCAGGGAATCATCGCCAATATCCGCCGAACCTACACCCTGGAACGTAAACCTGGCCCAGCAGCGGACAAAGAAAGATAAACGTTCCGCCTGCCCGGGTACAGAGCCTGGCCGGGCGCACGAACCCATGATGATCCCCCCGCTCCAAGTAAACACCGGGGTGGATAGCCATAAAAGACAGCAAGCAAGTCGACCAAACCAACCATGACAACATCACAACCGATCCTAGAAGTAACCGGACTGACCATGGACTTTGGGGGAATCCGGGCCCTGGACAGCCTGGACCTGCAGGTCAGAGAGGGAGAGATCGTGGCCCTGATCGGACCAAACGGCGCAGGCAAAACCACCTTCTTCAACTGTCTGACCGGGATTTACAAGCCCACCGGCGGCGACCTGCTCCTGACGCCACCCGGCCGGAAAACCAGGCGCCTCAACGGGCTCAAGCCAAACAGGATAACCCAGCAGGGTCTGGCCCGAACCTTCCAGAACATCCGACTCTTTCCCAACATGACCGTGCTGGAAAATGTCATGATCGCCCGCCACTGCCGCACCCGGGCCAAGGTACTGGGCGCCATCTTCCGCGACCGCAGAACCCGGGAGGAAGAGCGCCGGATCGTCGAGCTGAGCTATTCCATCCTGGAAAAGATGGGCCTTGAATCGTGGGTCAACGAATTTGCCAAGAACCTGCCCTACGGAGCCCAGCGGAGGCTGGAGATTGCCCGAGCCCTGGCCACAGAGCCCATTCTCCTCCTGCTCGATGAACCGGCAGCGGGAATGAATCCCCAGGAAACCAAGGAACTTGATGACCTGATATCGGAGATACGTGACGATGGCCTTTCCATCCTCCTCATCGAGCACGACATGAAGCTGGTCATGAGCCTGTCGGACCATATCTTTGTTATGGATTACGGTAAGAAAATCGCAGAGGGCACTCCGGAAGAGATCCGGACCAACCCCGACGTGATCAAGGCTTATCTTGGTGAGGACGTGACCGATGCTTGAAATAAAAAAGATAAACACCTATTACGGTAACATCCAGGCCCTGCACGACATCAGCCTGTCGGTGGAGGAAGGCGAGATCATCACCCTGATCGGAGCAAACGGGGCCGGTAAGTCCACCACCCTCATGTCCATCTCCGGCATTGTCCCGCCCCGCTCCGGCGAGATAACTTTCCGCGGCAATCCCATCCACAACCTGCCGCCGGACAAAATTGTCGCCCTTGGTATCTGCCAGGTACCGGAAGGGCGCCATATCTTTCCCGATCTGACAGTGGCGGAAAACCTCGACATGGGCGCCTTTCTACGCCGGGACAAACAGGGGATCAAAGAAGATCTTGAGTATATCTACACCCTCTTCCCTATCCTGGCCAAGCGGAGAAACCAGCCTGGCGGCAACCTTTCCGGGGGAGAGCAGCAGATGCTGGCCATTTCCCGAGCCCTGATGGCCAGACCGCAACTGCTGCTGCTCGATGAACCTTCCATGGGGCTTGCCCCGCTCGTTACCCTGCAGATTTTTGATATCATCAAGAAAATCAACAAGGAGCATAACACGACCATTTTCCTGGTGGAACAGAACGCCAATCTGGCATTGAAGGTGGCGGACCGGGGATATGTGCTTGAAACCGGACGGATAACAATGCACGATGATGCCCGCGCCCTCCTGGCCAACGAGGATGTCAAAAAGGCCTATCTCGGAATTTAACCCTGCGGTTGACAGTTGGCAAATCCTGTGGAAACAGGGAAAGAGCCGTACGTGCAAACGCGGCTGGTGCGCGGGAATCAGACCAATCGTCAACGGTTTACCGGTAACCGTGAACATTTGTGATATTACGAGGACGTAGCGTGGAAAAAATCAGGGTTGGCGTAATCGGAGTCGGTTATCTTGGCCGGTTCCATGCCCAGAAATATGCGGCCATGGAGGATGTTGACCTTGTCGGAGTGGTCGACGTCAATCCGGACCAGGCCCAAAAAGTGGCCAGGGAATGTGGAACCCAGGCGTTCACCGATTATCTTGACCTGCCCGGCAAGGTCGATGCGGTCTCCATTGTCGTGCCCACGGTACATCACCACAAAGTGGCCATGGCATGCCTGGAGCACAACCTCGACGTGCTGGTGGAAAAACCGATCACCACCACGATCGAGGAAGCGGACGAGCTGATCGATCTGGCCGAAAAAAACGACCGGGTCCTGCAGGTGGGGCACCTGGAGCGGTTCAATCCTGCGGTGATGGCCATGCAGCCCCTGCTGCACAACCCGCTTTTCATCGAGGCCCACCGTATCTCGGTCTTCAAAAACCGGGGCACGGACGTGGATGTGATCCTGGACCTGATGATCCATGACATCGATATCATTCTCTCCATCATCAAAGCCCCCATCAAGACCATTCACACCGTCGGAGCACCGGTCATCACATCCCTCACCGATATAGCAAATGCCCGGCTCATCTTTGAAAACGGCTGCACAGCCAACGTGACGGTAAGCCGCATATCCATGGACAATATCCGCCGCATGCGCATCTTCCAGCCCGGCACCTATCTGTCGGTGGACTTCAGTAAAAAGGAAGTCATGGCCATCCGCCTGAAAAAGGGAGACCGGAACGGACTGCCCCTGCCCGAAATCAGGAAATATGGCTTCAAGGACCAGGACATCCTGGAGATGGAACTCAGGGATTTTATCCACAATGTCCGGGATCGCTCCCGCCCCCGGGTCTCCGGTCTGGAAGGTCGGCGGGCCCTGTCCGTGGCCCTGCAGGTGGTGGCCCAGGTCAATGAAAACCGTGCCCGGATCGAGGAGATACTGGGCGATGAAGCGGATTTTTCCGGCCTGGAGAGCTGATTTCCTTGACCGGACGCTCGTCAGCACACACCTCGGGGCCGGTCATGATCGTGACCGGAGAGGCCTCGGGCGACATGCACGGCGCCAGGCTGGTCGAAGCAATGCGCAGCCAGAGGCCCGAACTGTCCTTTTGCGGCATGGGTGGCGAGGCACTGGCACGGACCGGTGTGGAAATGCTCTACGACGCCGCCAGGATCTCCGTGGTCGGGCTCACCGAGATAATGAGCCACCTGGGCGATATCCTGCGGGCGCGCCGCATTCTGATCCGGGCCATGGAAACCAGGCACCCGGCACTTCTCATCCTGATCGACTTCCCTGACTTCAACCTCATGCTTGGTGCCAGAGCCAGAAAGCTCGGCATCCCCATCTTTTATTACATCAGTCCACAGGTATGGGCCTGGCGCAGTGGGCGGGTTCGGAAGATAGGCCGGCTTGCCGACCGGATCGGGGTCATTCTCCCCTTTGAAAAAGAATTTTACGCCAAACGCGGGATAGAGGTGGACTTTGTCGGCCATCCCCTGGTGGACAATGTTTACCCCTCCATGGAAAGAAGCGTTTTCCTGGCCACGCAGGGCATTGAAGAATCACGGAAGATTATCGGTCTGCTGCCGGGCAGCCGCTACAGGGAAATCCGGTCATTGCTGCCGGATTTTCTCGCCGCGGCCCGAAAACTCGACCACAGCAACATCACCTTTGTCCTTCCCCAGGCCCCAACCATCACCAGGCAACTGCTTGAAAAATGCGGTGTGGCACGTTACCGGGGGGAGCTGGACATCCGGATCATCAAAGAGAACCGGTATGACCTGATGGCTGCCTGTGACGCAGCCATTGCCGCCTCGGGGACGGTAACGCTCGAACTGGCCATCCTCGGAGTGCCAACGGTAACCTGCTACCGCCTTTCACCGCGCACCTATCAGCTGGGCCGGCTGCTTATCAGGCTGGACCATTTTTCCCTGGTCAACCTCATCGGCGGCCGCGAGATCATCCCGGAGCTGCTCCAGGACAAGGTCACCCCGGAAAACATTGCCCGGGAAGTCTGGCCGCTGCTAAAAGACTCCCCCCGTCGCCGGACTATGCTTGCCGGGCTGACCGAAGTGCGGAACAAGCTTGGCAGCCCCGGGGCCTCGGAGCGGGCGGCGAAAATCGCCCTGCAACTTCTTGAGCAGGGTGTCGGAGACAGACAGTGTGTCAAAGACAGACGACAGGATCTGAAGCGGGACGATGAAACCACCGCGGTCCCCCTGGTCATCGACGGGACCCTGGACCTGCACGCCTTTCGTCCCGAGGAAGTCAGAGAGGTGGTATGCGAATACCTGGAAGAGTGCCGACGACGGGACATCTACCAGGTCCGGATTATCCACGGCAAGGGCAAGGGTGTACTGCGGCGCATTGTCCACAGTGTTCTTGAACATCACGAACAGGTGGCTGGCTTCCGCCTGGCCGGGGAGGATGGCGGCTCCTGGGGCGCTACGCTGGTGGATCTTCGGCAGGGGAAGATGGATCAGGAGTCTGCATCGGCGCGACCAGACCATACCTGACCGCCCGGTTGCGGACATGGATCATGAAGGTGGAGGGCATGGGCAGAGGACGCTCCTGCTGGAGAATGCCCACTTCCCGGGCCCGGAGCAAGGTGGGGATGGAATGAATCCCTTCCTGGTTATCGCAGATGGTCTGCATCCGCAGGGCATCGGTGAGGATATCGAGCAGATCGGGAACGCGACCCGCCACCGACTTCAGCTCCTCTTCCAGAACCAGCAGGTGGCGGCGGGCAAACTCCCAGGCCTCGCCGTCCACCGCCGGGGAACCGAACACATCGTTGACAATGGCCCCGACCAGCCGTTTACGGTCCTGCTCGGGCCAGTCCTGATAACGGGCCATCACGTCGTCCTTGAGTTCGGCAAAGAGCATCATCTGAACTGTGGCAATGGCCTCACGCATGACCGGTATCACCCGGTTGTCGATGCGCTCGCCGTCCCCTTCCCGAACACCTTCACTCAACTCGCTCACAGCACCACCTTGATATCAGGATGAGCGGCCAGCACCTCGTAGAGCCTCAGCCGCTGGTAATCGCTGTACACGGTCAACTCCAGCTTCATGCTGATATAGCGCCCGCCACTGCTGACCATGGAATCGCTCAGGGAAATCTCCACATCGCCTACATGCTCAAGGACTGCGGCCCGGACCGCTCCCCGGTCCATGCCGATAACCGTATACTGCCAGACACAGGGATAATCGATCTTCGGTTTGCAGGAATTGTTCTGCATGGGTATCTTTTCCATAACCGGCTTATAACGCAGGCCGTATGCGATGACAACCGGAAAAATGTCTATATATCCTGAACCGGTGAGCGTTCGAGAGCGGGTCGAATGCCCCCTGCATCCAGCGCGGAACGATTCGCTTACTCTTTTGTGATGTCAGATGCTATACTATGCGTCAATATAATCGGTTGTCACAATTGTTAAAAATCGCATGAAAAAATCCGCCCATTGCTGGGCCAGCCAGGGAAAGAGCCATGAAACCGCGCATTCTCATCGTCAGCCGCCACCAAAAAGAGCTCCAGACTCATCTCGGGGAGTGCGATGTTTCCCTCGCCCGGACCGGCAAGGATGGCCTTTCCCTTCTCGAACTGCCGCAACCGTTCGACCTGATCCTCGCCGACCTGAAGCTGACAGACATGGGGGCAAAAGAGTTTTTCCACAAGGCCCGCAACCTGTGCCGATCAGTTTTCATCGTCCTGGTAGCCCGAAACGAACTTGCCCCGGGGGTGGAAGCGATCAACCGCTGGGACCTCTTCTCTCTGCTTCCCCTGCCCTGCCAGCCCGATATGCTGGAGTTGGTCATTGAACGGGCCATGGCCCAGGCCAGGCTCCTCGCCAGGGAACAAAAGATGCGGCAGAGAATCCGGGCACTGACCGGTATCGACGCTCTGACCGGATGTTACATTCACGCCGTGGCCGAAACAAAGCTCGCCTTCGAACTGTTCAGGGCCAGAAGGTACAGACATCATATCGGTCTATTGCTTTGCGATATCGACCAGTTCCAGCAGATCAACGAGCAGTATGGTCACCGCACCGGGGACAGAATACTGACCGGATTTGCCCAGGCGGCCCGGGACGTGACCAGACAGGAGCTCGACTGGATATGCCGCCGGGACAGGGCCTGTTTCCTGATCGTACTCCCGGAAACGTCCGTCCAGGGGGCCCGGATCGTCGCCGACCGGTTGCGCAATCTGTTCGACGAATTCGAACTCCCCGAAGACGCACCATCCTTCCGGCTCAAGGTCACCATTGGTATCACCGGCTTCGACCCCCACCGACCGGAGCAGCATCCCGATCCGGCAAGCCTGCTGCGCGCTGCCGAGCTGTGCCTGAACCGGGCCAGGGAACTTGGCGGCGACCAGATCCACCTCTGCCCGGAGTTCTGACTCATTTCCGGACAGACACTAACTCAACTTCCTCCCCCTGCCCGGCCGTTTATCAGGGTAATCTGATCGTTCAGAGTCCACATGTCATAGATATAGCCGATACCGAAGAGGCCGGCGGTCAGCAGATACAGGATACCGGTCGGCCATTTGCCCATGTACATGCGGTGGATCCCGAAAAAACCGAGGAACACCAGGAGCAGCCAGGCAACGTTGTAATCAATCGGCCCCGGAATGTAGCGGATCTCCGCCTCACGCTCCATTTTGGGAATGAGAAAAAGATCCACGACCCAGCCGATGAGAAACAGGCCCAGGGTGAAAAAATAGACAGTCCCGGAAATGGGCCTGCCGAAGTAAAAACGATGGGCCCCCAGAAAGCCAAAGGCCCAGAGTATATACCCCACAATCAGATTATGGGTTTGCTGTTTCGGCTCCATGAAACCTCTCCTGTATGTTCTTCTTTAACTGTTCAATCCGCCCGAGAGAGCGGCTGATGCGGGCAACGTCCAGTTTACCCCGGTCAAGCAGTTCCTCTATCGCCAGGACCCCCTCCGCCACCGCGTCCAACTGCCGGATCAGATTGTTGCCGACAATGAGCAGATCCACCCCGGCCAGCACGGCCCGCTGCACCGCCTCCCGATAGCTCCACTGCCCGGTGATGGCCCCCATCTGCAGATCATCGGAAACGACAACCCCGTCAAAACCTAACCGCTGCCGGAGCAGGCCGGTCAGGATCGGTGCTGACAGGGTGGCCGGCAACCCGTCGGGATCAAGACGCCGGTTGACCACGTGGGCGGTCATGACACAGTCGGCCAGGCCCAGATCTATCAGGCGGGCAAAGGGATCAAGCTCCTTCTCCTGCCAGGTGTCGGTCACATCGACAAACCCCAGGTGGGTGTCCCCCCTGGAGCTGCCGTGACCGGGAAAATGCTTGAGGGCGCAGGCCACCCCGGCCCGATGGTGTGCCTGGATGAAGGCCCGGGCCCTGGCGACCACCAGATCCGGATCAGCGCCAAAACTGCGGCCATGTTGGCCGATAATGGGGTTTTTCGGATATATATCAAGATCGACCACAGGGGCCAGGTTAAGATTGATCCCCATCTCCCGCAACTCCATGGCCATGGCAAGGACCGGACCATGGGGATCAGCCTTGTGGCAGCCAAGTTCGGCCGCAGTGCATGAGGGCAGAAAACCGTCTTTTTCCTTCAGGCGGCAAACCCGTCCCCCCTCCTGATCCACGGCAACAAGCAGATAATCAGGGGCAAGATCGTGAAGCGAAGCTGTCAAAGCCTTGAGCTGAGCAGGAGAACGGATATTCTGCCGCCGGCCGTCCACATTGCGGTCAAAAAGAATCACTCCGCCCACCCGCTGCTGTTCAATGACCTCCCGCAGCGAGTGGTCTTCGTCGAGCCGGCAGCCATCAAAACCAACCATGAACATCTGCCCCAGAGACGATCTTTCCAGCACAGACCCTACCATGACATCATCCGCATACCAGCGTGAACAATAATTCCCCAGAGTATCACCGACAGGATACAGGGCAGCAGATACCGGTATGTCTCCAGAACTCCGGTGACAAAATATCGTCTGGTCAACACGTAACAGAGATGAACCGGGGAGAGCATCATCCCGGCATAGCCCATGGCAAAGGCCAGTACCAGGGCGGCCCCCTGGCTGATCGCGGGGTCACCGTCCGCCAACCCTACCACCAGGGGAAAGGCCGGCCCGCCAAAGCCGACGGCAATACCGGTGACCAGCCCGGCCAGAAACGGCAGAAAACCGATGATGACCTCGACCGGGATGGCTGACCCGCCAAGCTCTCTTCCGGCCGCCGGTAACAGGGCCGAGGCCTCGAGCATGGCCTCAAATATCATCACCCCGCCGAGGGTCATAACCACGCTCAGGGTTTTGGCGGAAAAAATATGCTCAAAGAGAACCGGCCCCCCTGCGTCGGGATTGTGCCACCACAGACGTACCATGGTCAGACTTGCCACCAGACCCAGAAACATGGCCACGAGCTTGTGCAGCGAGGCCGATCCGCCAGGGATCATCCGCTCCACGAAGGGAGGCAGCAGGAGGGTGCACAGGACAATCAGGATTATGGGCAGCAGGACCAGGCCGATCCGACCTGAATTGTGCGCCTTTTCGTCCGGCTCCACAACGAGCAGTCTCATCTTTGGCCGGAGCATGAACCACCAGCCGGCTGCCACGCTGACCAGGGTAAAGGGAATCATCAGGAGAAAATACTGCCACACCGGCAGGGTAAAAATGGAAAGAGAAATAATGACAACCGGATACAGCGGCCACCAGTACTCCAGCACATGCCGAAACCAGTAATTGACCGAGGCCTTCCAGGCCGGCTCCACCCGCTGATCCCGGACAGCCTCGCCAACCAGCGGAGCTGAAAAAAGTGCTCCCCCGGGCATGGGCACAAGGCCCAGGACCGCCGGGATCAGGACCAGACCCAGTACCCGGCCGTGGCGTCCACCGAGCTTCCGAGCTGTTGCCAGCAGAATCCCGCTGTTTTTCTCCGAGGCCATGAGGTAGCCAAATTCCAGGATCAGGGAAATGTTTATGAGCAAAAACCAGAGCTCTGGCCGGACCAGGGCTCCGGCCAGGTCACCGGTCACCTCCCGGCCACCTTTTCCGGCCCAGAAATCAATCAGCAAACCGCCCAGGACCAGCCCGCACCCCATGGGAATCCGCAACCTGCAACCCAGGAGAATCAGACAGAAAACGACTATGATCCTGGACACAGGCCCCACGGTAAAAAGAAAATCAGATCCCACACCTGCTCCCTCTGTTTTCACACTCTTTCATCCTGTCTTCTCTATCGCGAAGCACTGGTTTCCACAAGGGGAGGTTCTTTTTTTCCTGCATTGATTAAGGTTTCCTTCGCTCCCAAGGCCGGGCACACATCGTCATTCTTTTGACACGAAACCAAAAAAAAATTTATTCAACCTGGCCCAACGTCCACGCAACAACCACCAACATATTGACTCAACAGCACAAAACAAAAAACAATCAAGCCTGGCACAGTGTTAGCATAACACAAGACACAACAAACGTTTTTCTGACACACACCCCAGCAAGGCGGAAACAGGAACACACCATGCCCGAGCACAACATGGACAAACTTGATCAAACCGGAGCGGCTGAGATGGAAGAACTTCTCAGCGAGCTGAGCCATTACCGCAAACAGTCGGAAAGGCTTCGCAAGGTCAACGAGCTGTATGGACACATCGCCGGAATCCTGGACCTGACCTCCATGATCGAGGCCTACTCCATCTGGCTCGCCCAGTATGTACCCCACGAGCTGATCGGCTACCATAACCTCACCCGGCAGCGAATGCACATGTTCTGCTCCAGCCATGGCCCTGACCGGCGTCAGGTTATCGACATCGCCGAACAACTCCTGACCTCGCGGGACACGGAAGCCCGGGGCTGCCTGCAGGTTGAGAACTTTTTTGCCCACACCTGGGGATTTTCCACCCCGGACTGCAAGAGCCTGCTCGTCCTGCTCCGAAAAAACAACCGCATCGCGACGGAAGAGATCGAGCTGATCAACGAGTCTCTGACCATCCTGGCCGAGCCGCTGAAACGGACCCTGGACTATGAAAAGATATTTGAACAAGCTCGCAAGGACGCCCTGACCGGGCTTCCGAACCGACTGGTCTTTGATGAACAGATCGAGTGTATCATGGAACGGGCCCGTCGCCACAACTTCCCGTTAACCCTGGCGGCCCTGGACCTGGATCACTTCAAGGAAGTCAACGACTCCATGGGCCATCTCATGGGGGACCGGGTACTGCAGCAGGTAGCCGCAGTTCTGCAGCAGGAAATCCGGGCCACCGACCTGCTGGCCCGCATGGGGGGGGACGAATTTCTCCTGGTACTTCCGGACACCGATCTCGAAGCGGCCCGGCACCTGAGCCAGCGCCTGTGCCGGGCGGTGGCCGGACTGCAGATCCCTGCCGGCGACCACAAACTTGGAATCAGCATCGGTCTCATGCCGTGGGAGCCCGGCATGGACCGCGAAACATGGCTGGAAAAAGCCGACGACATGCTCTACCAGGCCAAGGCGGCCGGTCGTTCCCGGGTGGCCCAGGCCTGAACAGAACTTTACGATCCTGACAAAAAACTTTTGAGGCGCCTGGGCAGCAGGGGACCGGACCTCGGCACACCCCGTTTCCGTGCCCCTGGAACAGCGAACTTTTCCCGGTTATGGCAGGTCAGGCGGTCTGCAGCTTGATCTCCAGGGGAATGGAGTGAAGGCTTTTGCTCTGCTGCACTGTAGAGCCAAGTTTCCAACTCTCGCAGCGCGCCTCTCCGGCCAGTTTCTTCTCTATCTCCTCCACGAGCCCCTTGATATTGATGATCGGGTGGCGGGAAAAAACCTCGGGCAGGCCATAGGTCAGATTACAGGCCAGACAGCAGCCGGGGCGCTCATGCAGGTCCAGGTGAAAACGAAGGACCTTGTTTTCAGGATCATAACCCGCAAAGCTGAGCCTGATATCATAGGCCCCTTCCGCGGCATCACCAAACAGAGCCTCGAAAAATTCATTGGTCCGCTCGGGGCCGAAAAGCCCGGTCAGGGTATCGGCCGTAAAAATCGACTCAAATTTCTCTGTATTCATCAGAACTCTCCCGCCTTATAAAAGATATCCCGCAAAGAAGTATCGCTTTGTTTTGGCAGCAAATCTACACTGTTACCCCGCAACTGTCAACAACCATTGCAGGGCGGGACTCCCTATGGTACAAACGGGTCCATGCAGCGTGAACTCTTTTCAGATTCCAACACCCCCTATTCCACCGATCCCGAATCGGTCATCAGCAGGGAGGTACTCAACGAGGCCCAGTTTGCCGCCGTGACCCATGAGGGGGGGCCGGTACTGGTCATTGCCGGCGCCGGCTCGGGCAAGACCCGGACCCTGGTCTATCGCATGGCCCACCTGATCCGGCAGGGAGTGGAACCTGAATCCATCCTCCTGCTGACCTTTACCCGCCGGGCAGCCGAGGAGATGATGTGGCGGGCCGGTCAGCTCACCGGCCAGTCCTGTCAGCGAATCATCGGAGGCACCTTCCATGCCACCGCCAACATGCTGCTGCGCCGGTACGGTCACCACCTGGGGTTCGGTTCCGGGTTCACCATCATCGACCGGGGCGACGGAGAGGGGATCATCAACCTGCTTAAATCCTCCCTGGGCCTGGCCGGAGCCGGCAAACGGTTTCCCTCCAAGCGGGTGATCATGAACATCCTCTCCGGCTCTATCAACAAGGCCATCCCCATCGAAGACCTGATCTTTGAACAGCACATCCATCTATCGGAGTTTGTTGAGGATATCCACACCATTCGCCGGCATTACACCCAGTTCAAGCTTGATCACGGGCTCATGGACTATGATGACCTGCTGATCAACTGGCAGCGACTGATGGCCGAGTGCGAAGAGGCCCGCCATGAAATCTGCAGCCGTTTTCAGCACATCCTGGTCGATGAATACCAGGACACCAACCTGATCCAGGCCGAAATCGTCCGGCTGCTGGCCACGGAGCATGACAATGTCATGGTGGTGGGCGACGATGCCCAGTCGATCTACAGTTTCCGCGGCGCTGATTTCTACAACATCATGCGCTTTCCCGAACAGTTTCCCGGGACCCGGATCATCAAGCTGGAAGAGAACTATCGCTCCACCCAGCCCATCCTCTCTCTGACCAACGCCATCATCGACAAGGCACAGCAGAAATTCACCAAGGAGCTGTTCACATCGCGGGAGGGCGGAACCCGGCCGGTGGTCTTCGGGGCCCGCAACGAAAGCAGCGAGGCCCGTTTCATTGTCCAGACCATCAGGGAATTGACCGCAGAAGGGACCGACATCAGCGAGATCGCGGTCCTGTTCCGTTCCGGTTTTCACTCCTACAAGCTGGAAATGGAGCTGACCTCCTCCACGGTGGAATACGAAAAACGGGGCGGCCTCAAGCTGACCGAATCGGCCCATATCAAGGATGCGCTCTCCTTCCTCAGGGTGCTGGTCAATCCGTGGGATCACCTCTCCTGGAACCGCATACTTCTCCAACTGGACAAGGTTGGGCCCAAAACAGCCCAGAAGATCCTGGCCACCATCAAACAGGCCGATGACCCCATGGAGGCCCTGACCAGGTACAGGCCGGCCCGGGGATGGCAGGCCGGATTTGAGCGGCTTACCGAGCTTTTCCTCAACCTGCGACGGCCGGATCTGACCCCGGGTGGCCAGTTTGACCTGGTCATGGAATATTATGAACCGATTTTTGAAAAGATCTATTACGATGACTATCCCAGGCGTCGTAAGGAGCTCGACCAGGTCAAGGTCCTGATCAACGGCTACGACGATCTGCGCTCCTTTGTGGATGACACCACCCTGGATCCGCCCGAAACCGGGCCGTCGTCGGCCGGCAGCGAGATCCAGGACCGGCTGGTCCTCTCCACCATTCACTCGGCCAAGGGACTGGAATGGGACGTGGTCTTCGTGATAGGCCTGGCCGAGGGACGTTTCCCGCACCAGAACGCGGTCCCGGGCGAGGCCTGGGAGGAAGAGCGGCGGCTCCTGTACGTGGCCGCCACCCGGGCCAGAAAACAGCTCTTTCTCACCTATCCCCGAGAACTGGTCACCCCGGACCGCAAAGTGACCCGGACCGGCATGTCACCTTTTCTGCAGGAGATAGCGCCGGGACTTTACGACAACAGGGAAATATCACCCCGGCGACACACCATGGAGAACACCCCGATCCCCCGGTCCCGGCCAGCTGACAGGAAAGCAGGAGGCCTGGTTAAATTCGAGGTTGGCATGGTGGTCCAGCACCCCTTCTTTGGCCAGGGCCGGATCAAAGCCATCCCCGGTCCCAGGCGGGTGGAGGTTTCCTTTGACCGCCACGGTGACAAGATACTCCACCTTGATTACGCCAGACTGGAACCCAAGCTGTAAGAAAAACAGAAAACAGCCATGAACTACAACGACGCCTGGGCTTTCCTGGACCAGCTGCAGTTTTTCAAGATAAAGCTGGGCCTGGAAGCGATGCACAATTTCCTGGACCGGCTGGACAACCCGCAGCAGGAACTTGCCTGCATCCACATCGGTGGCACCAACGGCAAGGGCTCGGTGGGAGCCACCCTGGCCGCCATCCTCACCCGGGCCGGATACAAGACAGGATTCTATACATCACCCCACTTAAGCTGCGTACGGGAACGATTCCGTATCGACGACCGGTGCATAAGCGAGCAGGAATTTGCCCGCCAGGCCACCCGGATCCGGGATGCCCTCGGCGGCAACCAGATCACCTATTTTGAGTTTACCACCGCCCTGGCCCTGGGCTGGTTCGCTGAGAGGAAAGTGGACCTGGCCATCCTTGAGGTGGGCATGGGCGGCCGGCTCGATGCCACCAACGTGATCACGCCGCTGATCTCGGTAATCACCAATGTCTCCATGGATCATGAACAGTACCTGGGCACCACCCTGACCCAGGTGGCTCGGGAAAAGGCCGGCATCATCAAGCAGGGAATTCCAGTGGTCTGTGGAGTCGCAGACAGGGAGCCCCTGGCGGTGATGGAGGATACCTGCAACGCCAGGTCAGCCCCCCTGTACCTGGCCGGACGTGATTTCCAGGGGGTCCTGACCAGCCGCCGGGACCGCAGTTGGCAATACCACGGCCTGGATCTCCACCGGCTCGACAACCTGCCCCTGGCCATGAAAGGCGGCTACCAGGTCGGTAACGCGGCCATGGCCCTGGCGGCTATCCAGCTGCTTGGGAAAAACGGATTCGACGTCCGGGAAAAACATATCCGCGCAGGTCTGGCCGCCACCCGCTGGCCCGGACGGCTGGAGGAATTCTGGCGCGACCGGGACGGCAAAATATTCTTAACGGCCCCAGACGACGGGAGCGGTCACCATTTCCTTCTCGACGGGGCCCACAATCCGGCCGGTGTCGCAGCGCTGCGCCAGGCACTGAACGAGGATTTCACCCACCGTGACCTCATTCTTGTCTGGGGTGCCATGGCGGACAAGGATCTTGGCCGGACCCTGGAAGTCATTGCCCCGCTGGCCCGGAACATCATCTTCACGCGGCCGGAAAGCGAACGCTCGGCCACCGCCAGCCAGCTCCTCGATGCCCTGCCCCCGGAGCTGCGCTATAAAACACGGGCAGCCGATTCGGTTGCAGAGAGCCTGGATCTGGCCATGGAACTGGCAGATCCGGCAGATCTGATCTGTATTGGTGGCTCCCTCTACCTGGTCGGTGGTGCCCGGAGGATTCTCCTTGGTGAGTTATGCCCATAAGAAGCTGCGGATGCTCTGTAACTGCTGTTCAGAACGAAAGGCCGCATGGGACAGGGAAAAATCTTCAACAGGACAGACAGGACAAAAAATGGATTTCTATGGACTTGACGGCATTGACGAGACCGTTATCCGGGCAGAGCGGAACAAAGCACGCAGCCTGCGCAAGACCAGATGGTGGCAGCAGAAGACCAGTTCTGGAACCTGTTATTACTGCCGCCGCAAGGTGGGGTTCAGGAACCTGACCATGGATCATATAATCCCCCTGTCCCGCGGTGGTCGTTCCACCAGGGACAACCTTGTTCCCTGCTGCAAAGAGTGCAATATCCGCAAAAAAAACTCCCTGCCGGTGGAATGGGACGAATACATGGAGTCTTTGGAAGAATCACAAACAACTCTTGAAAAAAAACAGACGACCAAGTAAGGTAGGCCCCGTCTCGACAGACGGTCACAAACCTAAAGGGCGGGTAGCTCAGCTGGATAGAGTGCTGGCCTCCGAAGCCAGAGGTCGCGGGTTCGAATCCCGCCTCGCCCACCATAAAAAACAAAAGGGATCCGGACAGATGTTCGGATCCCTTTTTTTATTTCCTGATCGAAAACCGTCCAAAAGATGAATATTGGCCGTTGGCCAGACCTGGCGGTATTCAGAAAAAAGAAAGAAGATAAAAGAAAGAAGAAAGAAGAAAAAACAGGGGAAAAGGCAAAAATTATGGCTGGGGGACAGGGATTCGAACCCCGATAAGCAGAGTCAGAGTCTGCCGTCTTACCCTTAGACCATCCCCCAGCTCACCGGGAAGGTGGTCAAGAAAATAGAGTTATTGGCCCCTGATGTCAAGGAAAATTCACCGGTCCGCCACCCTTTACCGGGAAAATCAGCGGATCACAAGCCCTGCATAGCCCACGACCTGGGAGGTATCGCCGCTGGCCTCTCCGGAATCGGTATACCGGACCAGCTCGGCCCGGCTTGCCCCCAGTTCGATGGCGGTGAGCAGGACAATGGTGGTGGGAATGACCCCGCACATGGAGATCCGGTTGGCGAGCACGGTCTCGTAGAGCCCTGCGGGATCCAGGGCCAGGATCCGTTCCAGGGCCGTGCTGTCCTTGCGGCTCGCACTCTCCCGCGGCTCATAGTGGGTCATGTCGGTACTGGCCACAAGCAGGACCGGCTGACCGAAATCCCGGATAGCCAGGGCCAGGTCTCGGGCCGCCTGCTCGCAGACAGCGAAGGAAACATGGGAGACACAGATGGGCACGATCCTCAGATCATCCCGGAAATACTGCAGGAACGGAACCTGTACTTCCAGGGAATGCTCGTAACGGTGGGCGATATCATCATCGACAATCACCTCGGAGCGGCGGAGAATGGAAACCGCAAGCCGACGCTCGATGGCCACCCGACCCAGCGGCATGCTCCAGTCCGTGACCCCGAGGGCCAGCGGTTCGCCCCGGCCGTGGTGATTAGGGCCCAGGATGACGGCGGTCCGGGGTATGTTCACCCGGGCAAAGGTCGCGCCGGCCACACCACCGGAGTACACATAGCCGGCATGGGGTGAAATCACGGCCAGGGCATCGATTTTTTCCTTGACCGGTGGAATCAGCTGACCCAGAGTTTGGCCGAGCGATACCGGATCACCCGGATAAAACTGACCGGCCACAGCAGGCATCCGTGTCATACAACACCTCCCTTTTCCCTTGTAAACCCGTCTTTTTCAGGACCTCCGAGTTCAATTCAAAAATCAATTCAAAAATTAACCACCCACAGGGCCTGTGTCGAGGTTTAAAGAGAGAAAGACGGAAAATCATAAGGTTACATCCCAGGTGGTGCCATCCTGGCCGTCCTGCAGTTCGATACCATAGCCGAGTAATTTATCCCGGATGGCGTCACTGGTGGCCCAGTCACGGTTTTCACGGGCCTCGGTCCGCCGGGCAATGAGTTCTTCTATCTCCTCGACCGAGATGTCCAGCCTGTCCAGCAGGGCCTGTTTCCTGGCCGCCACGCAGGCCTCCGGATCCTGCCCCAGCAACCCCAGTATCCCACCCAGTTCACGCAGATCCGCTGCTGCCTGGCGCAGGGTCGCAACATCGTCCACAGCCGGGCTGGCCGGCAGAGCGCGGGTAATTTTGTTGAGCGTCTTTACTGCGTCAAAAAGCAGTCCCACAGCCTGGGCTGTATTGAAATCATTATCCATGGCATATTCAAACCGCTGCCGCAAGGAGATCAGTTTCTGCCGGTCCTTTTTGCCTGTGACAGTTGGGGCCGCTGCACTGCCATCAGGTAGCGCCATTATCCGGGCCAGACATTCGTACATCCGTCCCAGGCCCGACTCGGCATCCCGCATGGCAGCCTCGGTGAAGTCCAGGGGATTGCGGTACTGGGTCGAAAAGATGAAGAGCCGCAGGACCTCGGGCGCATAGGCCGCAAGTACATCGCGGATGGTAAGGAAGTTGCCAAGGGACTTGGACATCTTCTCGTCCTTGATGGTCACAAAACCATGATGCATCCAGAGCCTGGCAAAAGGCTTGCCGGTGGCGCCCATGGACTGGGCTATCTCGTTCTCGTGATGGGGAAAGATGAGATCTTTGCCGCCGCCGTGGATATCAAAGGTCTCGCCCAGGTACTTGCGGCTCATGGCCGAGCACTCGATATGCCAGCCCGGACGCCCCTCACCCCAGGGACTGGCCCATTTCGGCTCACCGGGTTTACTTGCCTTCCAGAGGGCAAAATCCATGGGGTGTTCCTTCTGGTCATTGACCTCGATCCTGGCCCCGGCCTGCATATCCTCCAGGCTGCGGCCCGAGAGCTGTCCATAGTTCTGAAACCGCCCGACCCGGAAATAGACATCACCGCCAGAGGCATAGGCCAGGCCGTGCTCGATGAGCTCCTCGATCAGCGCGATCATTTCCGGGATATGCTCGGTGGCCCGCGGCTCGATATCCGGACGGAGCACACCGAGCCGGTCCATGTCCGTGTAAAATTCATCGATAAAGCGCTGGGCCAATTCTCTGGAATCCACCCCCTGCTCAGCGGCCCGATGGATGATCTTGTCATCGATGTCGGTAAAATTGCGGACAAAGGTAACACGGTAGCCCCGGTAGCGAAGATAGCGCACCACCATATCGAAGACCAGGGCCGAGCGGGCGTGTCCGATATGGCAGTAATCATAGGAAGTGATGCCGCAGACATAGAGTTTGACATGGCCCTCTTCCAGGGGGCGGAGTTCTTCTTTTTTCCGGGTCAGTGTATTGTATATTCTAACAGGCATGATGGGGAGTAACGGGTTATGAGTTCAGTGTCCGGAGCGGAGCAGTTTCTGCTCAGCTTTTCACCAGTGGAGTATATATACCAGTAGTAGGCCGTAAACGAAAGGTTCATTGCGCCCTGGCAGTGAGCGGCAGGGCAAAACGCAGAAGCAACAGGCCCGGCACCGCGACCAGAGCACAAAAGAGAAAATATGCACCCCAGCCCATGGCATCGGCCATGAAACCGGTGGGGGCCGAGGCCAGCACCCGGGGGATCCCCATGAGCGAGGACAGCAGGGCATACTGGGTGGCAGTGAATTTCTTGTTTGTCAACGAGGCCATGTAGGCCACATAGGCCGCCGTGCCCATGCCGCCGGTGAGATTTTCAAAGCCGATCACCGCCGCCAGCCCGGCCAGGCTGGGACCGATAAAGGCCAGGAGGGAAAAACCGGCCGTGGAGATTGCCTGGAGAATGCCGAAAATCCACAGCGAGCGGACAATACCCAGCCGCAGCAGAATTACCCCTCCAACCAGGCCGCCGATGATGGTGGCCCAGAACCCGAACAGCTTGGCCACCGCGCCGATCTCGGTCTTGGTGAACCCCACATCGAGGTAAAAGGGCGTGGTCATGGTCGAGGCCATCTGGTCGCCGATCTTGTAGAGGAGAATGAAGAGCAGGATGAGCAGGGCCCCGTCACGCTGAAAATACTCGACAAAAGGCTGGACCACCGCTTCCCGGAAGGTGGTCGGCGTGCCCTCGGCCACCTCGGGTTCCCGGCAGAGCAGCGTGGTCAGCACCCCGGGCAGAAGGCACAAGGCCATGAAAAGATAGACCTGGTGAAAGGAGAAATGATCGGCCAGGATCAATCCCCCGCTGCCGGCCACCAGCATCCCGACCCGGTAGCCGTTCACGTACAGGGAAGAGCCGAGCCCCAGCTCATTATCGGCCAGGTCTTCCCGGCGAAAGGCATCGACCACAATATCCTGGGAGGCGGAAAAAAAAGTGACCAGGAGCGCTGCCAGGGCCACAAGCCAGGGATTCTCGGCAGGACGGGTCATCCCAACCCCGACAATGGCCACCATCAGCAGAACCTGAAAGAGCAGCAGCCAGCCCCGACGACGGCCAAAGAGCGGCAGGGTGAACCGGTCCAGAACCGGCGACCAGAGAAACTTCAGGGTGTAGGGCAGCCCGACCAGGGAAAAAAGGCCGATAACCGACAGGTCAACCCCCTCCTCACGCATCCAGGCCTGGAGCACCGACAGGGTCAGCAGCAGCGGCACCCCGCAGGAAAACCCCATGAGCAGCGAAACCAACATGCGGGGTGAGAAGATGAGGCGAAACATGGAATTCATAACTCACGAAGGACGCGAAGAAAAAAAGGACCTGACACTCCTGGCATCCTTTTGTGGGGATACTCTCTGCGGTTATCTGATACTGTTCAACACAAGTTGCAGGGCAGATTGCTCTGTCCGGGCCCAAAAGGCAATAAAAAAACCGCCGGGCATCTCTGCCAGCGGCGGTTTTTCTGAGCGTGACGGCCTGAAGGCCATCAAACAGAATTTATCAGCTGTTTTTCCGCTTCCTGCGAACTACTCCGGCCAACCCGGCCAGACCGGTACCAAAGAGCAGCATGGTGGCCGGCTCGGGGACAGGGGCAGTAGAACCTGAAGAACTGTGTATGGCTGCAAAAACAGTTTCTCCATGATGAGTAGTATAGACACCATAGTCTAATGTGTACGCCAATCCCCAGGCCTGTCCTTCATCCCAGACCCAACCTCCTGACACTCCTTCAGACGCACTATCATACATGTCTTCGTCAAGAAGCGTATAATCAAACGTTATCTGGATGGGATCGTTTGCTGAGGTGGCCAGAACCCCTGCCATATTTATCTCAAATACGTTGCCACTGGTTCCTGTATAGACACTCGTTGTCCAGTCGTCAGGATTTAATACCGTAAAATCAGAAGCCTCTATACCTGTAAAAATGTCATCATCAAGTTCGATTGTCACTCTGTTAACTTCTGGCCAGGTTTCATCGATGTAAAATTCGAACAGTGCCGTTCCTGTCAAATAAGCACTATCCCAGGAATCATTATAATTGGGATCAACATAGCCGGTAGAACTGAAGGAGGTCGCCAGTGCGCTCCCGGCTACCAGACCTACCCCGGCGATGGCGAGCACCGCGCTTGTCAGAAACATTTTTTTCATCAGGATTTCCCTCCTTTTTAAAAATTTACTATAGACAATCCAGCTTTCAGACAACGTGGTTACTCTATCTTTTTGCACATGGCATGCCACATTCAAATCATAAAGAAGCTCTTCCTGAACCACGCCCCACCACTACTCCCTCAACCAACTGATAAAACAAAATTTACCATGAGTTTCATCCGTCTCGAGCCGGACAAAAATCTATATGGGAAGAGGACAGATCAGAACCAGGAAGGATGTGGAGAGAAAAAAGCGGCTGACCTGGACCGCCCCTCCCATTTTTTCGGAAAAACCAGACGGAAGAGAACGAATCAGACGGAAATCACGGAAAAGATAAACGGATATAACGATATATCAACAAGATACGCAGTGTACGAATTTCCGGAAAAACGGAATCAGGAAGAAGAAACCCCGAGACGTTTTTCCAGCATGGAGGCCAGGCGGACGTCTTCAAAGGCGAGCCCGGCGTGATACAGGGGGGCCTGCTCCAGAGAGCGGCACCAG
>NZ_JBPMMS010000021.1:0-90836 GCF_054025815.1 Desulfolithobacter sp.
GACCAGACAGGTGGCCTCTTCACGAAACTCCTTGGTATACCGACCGTATGGAACTTTTACCATTGCTGACACCTCCGTTTTGTCAGATAACAAAAACATTGGTGTCCATTTTTTTCAACCTACCTCAGGTCGCGTCTGGTCTGGTCACGTTTACATTTAGCTTGCTGTTTCAATCGACTGTTATCTTCTGAAAAGGGGTGTAAGGTTAGTCGGTTGTTTTACCGGTTAAATCGGATTTAGAGAAAATTATTATCTCATTTCTATAATGTTATTGATTTGGGGTGCAACGAGTTTGTTCCCGATAATTATTTCCCCAGAGTACTCTCCCTCTTGCCCATCACTGGTATAAGCAGTAATGGTGAACCGGTATGTCAGCTGTGGGTCGAGTCCGCTTACGGTAAAGCGTGTTACGTTGCCCACGTCTATGGGAGAGTTCCCTTCTGGAAGTCCAGTACCGTCGTATGGCGGACCGGATTCGCCGGTTTTGTAATAGAGTTTGTATCCTGCCACTGGTTCAGGGTTGGGGCTCCAGATGAAGGTGACCGTATCGCCGGTGGGCTCGGTAATGGAAACCGTCATGGTGGCGGTGTTGGAGTCCTGGATGCCGTCATTCGCCTTGAAGGTAAAGGAATAGGACGTGTCCATGGTATCCGACAACAGTATGGTGAATTCCCCTGTTGCCGGATTGGTAAGGGTTACGGCGTTCAGGGGATCCGAGACGATGGTATAGGTCAGGGTATCGTTGTCTGCGTCTTCGGCTGTGAGGAAACCTGTAACCGACTGGCCTCGGGTTCCATTCATGGTGCCATTGTTTGCCACTGGTGGGGTGTTGGTCGTTGCAATGGTTACGGTAACAGTGGCCGTGTTCGAGGTTGTGGTGCCATCACTGACAGCGAATGTGAAGGAGTCTGTTCCGCTGGCATTCTGATTTGGCGTGTAGGTGAACGCACCGGTATTCTGGTCGGTTAGGGTTGCCGTGCCAAGGGATCCGTTGCTGACGATAGTGTACGCGAGCGGATCGTTTTCCGGGTCGCTGGCCTGGAGCTGGCCGTTGAGCGGAGTGTTTTCAGTTGTGCTCAGGGAGACATCGTAGGCTGTTGGCTGATCGTTTGTCGGCGTGATGGTGATCGAGACCGTTGCCGTGTTTGAGCTTGAGCTGCCATCGCTTACGGAATAGGTGAAGGAATCGGTGCCGTAAAAGTCCGGGTTTGGCGTGTAGATGAAGCTGCCGCTGGCACTGTCCGTAATGACAACAAGCCCATGCTGTACGTTGGACCGTAAGGTGTACGTTAAGGTTGTCGAGTCTACATCCGTGGCAGCCAGGCTTCCTGAAAGTACGGTGTCTTCTGTTCCTGAGATGGTGATATTTCCTGCTGTTGGCGGATCGTTCACCGAAGTGATGGAGATGGTGACAGAGGCCACGTTGGATGTACCGTTATCATCAATGGCGACGAACGTGAAGGTGTCGTTACCGTTAACGTTTGGACCCGGCGTATAGGTATAGCTTCCTGACGTTCCATCCAGGGCGACAGTCCCCAGGCTGGGAAGAGACTGTACCTGATAGGTTATTGGCAGTCCGGACGAGTTTGTAGCGGTGACTGTGCCGGTTATCGCCTGGTCTTCCAGGGTGTTGATAGAGCTGTCCTGGGCCACCGGTGGCTCTGCAGGTGGAGCAATGGTGGTGACTGGCTCAAGGATGACTTCCGGAGCATACGGGCCTTCATCGGTGCCGATATAGGCCGTAATGGTGAAATAATAGGTCGTGTTGTCGTCCAGGTTCGTGACTGTGTAGGTCGTTACATTGCCGACATCGATGGAGTTGGCATACGGGGGGCCAGAGGTTCCGGCGTTGTAATAGATGGTGTAGCCTTCCACCGGCTCGGGGTTCGCGGTCCAGGTGAACGTGGCATCCCGGGCAAAAGAAGGTATTGCCGAAAGGAGAAAGCACACCGAAGCGAAGAGCGTGATGAGTGTTATGAAGTGTTTTCTTTTGCCCATTATTCAGCCAGTGAGTTGGTATTCTTAGTTTTTATTGAGCAACAGAAGCTGGTAAAGTGCCGGCAGGATCCGAGTGGCCTTATACTGTTGTTCGGTCATGACCTGTACCCTGGCCGTGGCGGTGTCCTGCTTGCCGCTGTCGTCGGTGATGGTCAGCGTGATGGTATAGGTGCCTACAGCGCTGTAGGTATGACCTGCGACTGAGCCCGTTCCTGTCGAGCCGTCGCCAAAATTCCAGCTGTACTGGACAATGGTCCCTGTTGTTGCCGATGGGTTGGAACTGGTGGCATCAGCTGTAACATACAGCGGCGCCGTGCCTGTAGCACTGTCCAGTGAAATTATGGCTGTTGGCTCCGGGGCTGTCGGGCTGGTGTCGGTCGGGGCCGAAACAATGACCGGCAGGGTGGCACTGGCCGTTGCTCCGGCAGAGTCCTGAACTGTAAGTTCGGCGGTGTAGTTGCCTGCTGCCAGGTACACGTGTGAGACCTGGGCCCCTGTTGCTGTGGATCCGTCGCCGAAATTCCATACATAGCTCAGGGGATCGTTATCCGGGTCGGATGAGCCTGATCCGTCGAAACTGATGGTCAGTGGGCTGGTGCCAACGGTGGTGCTGGCGGATATTGCCACAACCGGTGGATTGTTGGGATTTGAGAGGTCGGCCACAGCAATTTGCACCGAGGTTGTCTGTATGGCGCCGGTATCGTCCTGTATGGTAAGGGAGACAGTGTATTCTCCTGCAGCAACAAAGGTGTGTTCTGTTACAGATTCGTAACTGGGAGCACTTCCGTCTCCGAAATTCCAGGTATACTTTATGATGCTTCCGCTACTGGTTGAGCCTGTGGCGTCAAAGGAGTAGGTGAAAGAGTTTTGGGTCTGCGCATACTGGATAGAGGGGATAAGCTCATCGCTGAAATATACTGTGAACGGTTGCGAGTGGGGGCTCTCTTCACCGGTGGTCGAGAAGGTGGTCATGGTGAAGAAGGTGCTGTTGTCGGCAACCTCGACGTCGCAGAACATGGATGTCGCAGTGGGATCGTTGATTTCACAGACATTGTTTCCTGCCGCGTCATACAGCCGATAGCCGGCGATGGCCACGTCAGAGTATTGCGCCGCAGTCCAGGTGATTTCAATATGACGTTGCACGGCCAGGGCCGGGCCCGTGAGCATCAGGCTGAAGAGTATGAGGAGCGGCAGGAGGAGTCTCATGTTATGTATAGGGAGTTGAAGTTGCAGAAAAGAGAATTTGTGTCACGCTGATTGTTAAGCAGGATTCGTGCCAGGATGTACCTTCCTGTGGCTGGTCCCGTTGTCAGCGGGTCCTCGGCTGCTGTCCGCAGGCGGCCTGAGACGAAGGCAGGAAGAGACATGTCATCTCCTGCTGGCTATCTGGGCTGTTGCTGTTCGGCCATGGCCCATTGAAGCCATGATAGTTGCTTGCCGGAAAAATCGTCTTTTTTTCTTTGGATGAATTTTTTCAGCAGGTCAGGGTTGTCAAAGGTTATGGAATAGTATCCGGACGAATAGGCGCCGCGTCCGAGAAGGGATGCCTTGCCGTTGTTTGCGAACTTCAGAACAAGTTCGTGGTTTTCATAGGAAGTGGCAGTGTCTGAACGGGTTATGTTGCCGTACTCTTCCATGGTTTTGTCATTATAATACTGCTGAATCAGGACAATAACGAGAATCAGGGCCGCGGTGGCCAGTACTCCGGCAATGCGGGTGGACGTTCGGTTGTTGAAAAGGTCTCTGATGGACCAGGGGACCAGTTTGGTAATCGAAGATTCTATGTCGCTGTGGGAAGCCAGAACGGGTTCCAGAACTTTGCCGGTGTATTTTTCTATGGTGGACACCGCCTCGCTGTCCGAGGGGTCGATCATGGCGATTTTGAGCGTGTTGTGTTCGCCGGTGGAGAGTGGTATCACATTGTATTTTCGGCAGAGATGTCTCGGCAGGATCTTTTTGACTTCTGGCGAGAACTCCTCCTCTACCTTGACGATGTCAAGGCCAAGCTGTTGCGCCAGGGCCGAATGAAGTTGTTCTTCCGAGATAATATTCATTTTGATCAGAAGATAACCCAGCCTGCGATTCCCTCCGGCCTGCAACTGCAGGGCTTTCTCCAGGTCTTCCTGTGTAAGGACTCCAGCAGAAAGAAGAAGTTCGCCAAGACGTTGTTTTGTCGCCATTGTGCACCTTCTGGTAAAGATATTTTTATTGATGTTGCTTCTATACTGATTATAGGCTGATGGAGAGTCCATTTGCAAGGCTGTATTTTCAGGTGTCTGATTGTATCTCGTTAGACCTGCAGGCAAATTGATCAGGGAAGAGATTGCATGACTGCTTCTAAAGTCTTGAGGAGGTGGGAATCACTGGTCTTTGCTTTTGCCTTGAGCAGATTTTGTTTGGCAAGAGTAACTTGTTTCTGCTTCAGCTGGATCATGGCCAGATGATAAAGAATCTGCGGATTATCCGGTTCACGGCCGGCGGCTTCTTCCAGGAGCCAGCCGGCCCGGACAGGCATGTTTTTTTTGTAATAAACCCAGCCCAGCGTATCTGAGATGGCCGCATTGTCTGAAAGACTGTCATAGGCCAGCGTTGCCAGTCGGAGAGTCTCGTCTAGGTTATCCGGTTGATGTTCAAGGTAGAGCCAGGCCAGGTTGTTGGCCAGCAGGGGGGAGTCCGGACTGCGGGACAGGGCTTCCTGAAGAAGGTCAATGGCTTTTTCAGGTTGACCGGTACTGGTATAGTACGATGCCAGCCTGATCTGTGCTTCCTCGAAGTTTTTAATACGGTTGATCGCCCGCAGGAGCACCTGCTCGAGTTTCCTTGAGTTTTGAGGGTACAGCTTAAAAAGTTGCAGGTATGTTTCTTTCATCTCTGGGTTTGTCTGCAGAGCCTGTTCGAAAGCGTTTACGGCTTCTTTCTTGTTGCCGGAGGATAACAGGGTGAGGCCGTAGATATGGTACAGGTAGGGTGTGGCCCCGGTTTGGGACAGGGCCTGTCTGAGATATTGTTGGGCTTCTTCCTGGCGGCCCTGCTGGCAGAGAATTCGGGTGTAGAGGAGAGTGGCATCTGCCAGGTCAGGTTGTTTGCCAATCAACTCCTGGAGGAGTGCCAGAGCCTCCTGTGATTTGCCGATGGCCGAAGAAATGATGCTTGTATAGTACAAGGGGGCGATCAGCTTCGGGTCAAGCAGAAAGGCCCTGTTAAATCCCGTAAGGGCGTCATTGTATTGTTTCCGCGCCAGCTGGATATTGCCCTGGATCTGGAAGGCCCGGGCATTTTCCGGTTCCCGCTCCTGGATGCGCTGCACATGCTCAAGGGCCAGGTCGTACTCTCCGGTTTTGTAATAATAATCAGCAAGGGTCAACTCGGCGGCGGTGAAATAGGAGTTCTGGGTCAATGATGTGATCAGGCTCTTCTGGCCCAGGTTGTTCTGGCCGCTGGCCAGGTGCGCAAGGGCCAGCAGGTAGTGGGCAATCGGCAGGCGCGGCTCTTTTTCCAGGGCCAGTTCCAGCTGGGAGGCTGCAACCAGGTGCTCTCCGGTATTCAGGTAGTATTTGCCCTTTAACAGCAGAAAGTCCACGTCCTGGTTTTCTGCCGGCGAGAGTGTGTCCAGCAGGCTCTTGGCCTGGTCAAACTGTTCGTCCAGGAGCAGGCTTTCCAGTTCCATTTTCTTGTAGAAACGGTTCTCGGGGGCTTGTTCCATCAGCGTTTTGTAGATGGACGCGGCCTTGGCATAGTCGCCAGACTCCAGATACAGTTCAGCCCGTTGGACCTGGAGGTTCTGGTTGTTCGGAGCCTGGTCCAGGGCTTGCTGTAAAAAACGATCAGCCTTTTCCCGCTCTCCTGTCAACAGCCAGTAGTTGCCCATCTGCAGGAGGATTCCCGGTGATTTCGGCTGCTGAGCGGCCAACTGTTCATAGATGGCGGCCGCTTCTGCGGTTTTATTCTGGCCCAGGAGGATAATGGCCAGTCGGGCCAGGGCCATCTGATTGTCCGGATCAAGGGCCAGGGCTTTCCGGTATTCTTCGGTGGCAGGGAGGTAACGTTCCTGGGCCGCAAGCAGGTCCCCGTGGAGGACCAGGTTGGCCGCCGAATCGGGGAACGTTGTCAGTTTCTCCCAACTGGTGCGCGCTCCGTCTACATCGAAAATCTGAAGTTGTATTTTCAGGATGGCACGCAGTGTCTCTTGCGAGTCCGGGTGCCGGGAGAGGTGTTTCTGGAAAGCCTGCAGGGCCTCGGGGTATTGGCCGCTCAGTTCGTATGTTTTTGCGAGGTTGTAATAAATATTCGGGGCGTCCGGGTTCAGGGAGAGCAGTTCATTCCAGGTGGCAATGGCCTGGGAATACTGTTTGGCGGCCAGGTACTGTTGTGCCTGGCTGTTGAGCCGTTGGTAGCGCTTTTCCGGCGACTCACTGCAGGATGCGCAGGCCAAAGCTGTTCCGATCAGCAATACGAGGAAAGGAATTTGGGCAAAATACAAGTTGCCATTCCTTGCACGGAAAGAGTCAAAAACAACTGAAATCGTATGTTGGAACTGTCGAACCAGCGAGTGTCTCACGATCTGGAACCAAAGATGATATTGAGAAAAAATAGGCAGATGAGTCCGATAGCAAGGGACAGGACCTTGTGGGAGAGGGCAAAGTCAAAGAGTTTGAAAGGCAGGTCCAGGATCCAGGGGAGGGTGACATCTCCTGGTCCGCCGTAGGATATTTTTTCAGTTGGGCGGGAATGGTCAGGAGCCGGTGGTCTGTTCGTTTGTGACGACGAATAAGAGGGGCCAGGTCGTCCATAGGTTCCCTGCGTATTGACAGGTGGCAGGCCCGGTGGGCTACTGTTGGTGAGCATGGTTTGCAGTTCATGGAAGGACGCTATGGTGTTTCTGTTGTTCGGTGTTGGACCGGGGCCGGGTCGGACCGGCTTAGCCCCGGTCGATCCTGACCCCTGGATGGTTGCCAGCCGTTGCCGGAGTTTTCCAACTTCCCATGCCAGGCTATTTTGCTGTGCCAGAGTGTTTTTGATAGCCTGTATCCGCTGTTTGTCGACGGATGCGCTGGTCATGAGGTCAATCATGCCGGACTGATACGAGCTGCCGAGCAACACCTTGGCTCGTTTCTGGATTTTTGCATATTCATCCAGGAGTTTTTTGATGCGCAGGTTGGCATAGAGAAAATTGGCAAAGGGGTCCTGGCTCACGGTCAACGGATTCCTGAACAGGGAAAAGACAGGCATGTTGCTTTCGATCATGTCGGCAGGAACAAAGTTGTCCGAAGCTGGCAGCAGGATCGGTGGCGAGATCGTTTTTTCTGCAAAGAGGTTCAGGTTATCCTGCACAGTATAGGCAACCTGTTTTGTGCGGGCAGGAGCGTTTTCACGCAGCAATGCCGGGCTGTTCTCGGCCGGATCCAGGTAGTAGCCCCAGGCTGGCGGCAGTAATGCGGATAATGAGCAGGCGCAGGCGAGGCTCATGAAAAGGAAGATGCGGAGTATCAGCACGGTATGAGTGGGGTGAGATTGTGTCGGCAATGATTGCTGAGTCGGGAGCCGTTGTCGGCATTATGCTATATGGCAGCACAGCTATACTGTATCGCTGTGAAAATATAAATGACTATTTTATCTGCAAAGATGACCTGGAGCAAGGGGTATTTTTGTCCAGGTTATGGGTCCTGGAGTAAGATACAGCAAACAAGTCCGTGACGGTTCTCTGTGCCAGTTTCCGGGGCAAACGGGCATGGTGGAGGGCGAGACTCAGGCTGCAGCAGGAAAAGGTCACAGCCAGCAGAGACAGGGGGCGGTCCGCGCGGGAACTGCCCCCTTGGCGGTGTGGTGCAGTTATTTTTCTACGGTTATTTCATCCTGAATCTTACTGATGGTTTTTTCACCAATGCCTTTGACCTTGGTGAGTTCCTTGATGGTTTTGAAATTGCCTTTTTCCTGTCGATACTTGATGATAGCCTCTGCCTTTACCATTCCGATACCAGGAAGAGTGGCCAGTTCTCTGGCGTCGGCGGTGTTGATGTTGACCTTGGCAAAGGCGGCGGTGGCCAGGAAAAGCAGCAGGACGAGGGCAAGAGAGATTTTTTTCATGGAGACCTCCGTGGTGAAAAATGGTACATGAGATAGGTTGGATGGTGTTAGTGTATGGGCGTGGCATTTGAGGTGTCAAGGTGTAAAAAGTATACAAAATTGAAGTGTTATGGTTTTCCGTTGTCCTGCAATGAGTTTCGGTGAAAGTCCTTTCAGAAAAAATTTTGGGGCCATGGTATGGCTTCTTTTTATTCTATATCAGGAGGCCATCTCCTCAGGACAGGGTCATAGTTGAACGGCTTTGCCATAAGATAACGTGCTCGTTAACGTGAACGTGCACGACGGTCCCGCAGTCTCTCCGCGGAAATCGTGGATGCAGGGTAACGGGAGTCGGTGCGTTGCTGGTTCTGTGTTTCTTTCGGGCGGAGAACACGCCCGGAGAGCAGCGTCCTTCCGCCTGATGCAGCCATGGTATATCGTTTACGTGTACGTTCACGAGCACGGGCATGAGTAGAGTACCTCTGTAATTATGTCCTGTGAGCTTAACTCGTGCCTGTCCATAAACGGTCTTTTCGTCCGATCTCTGCGTCATGCTAAAAAAATAATACTTGGAATATCATGTATATGTCTGCCTTATTTTTTTCGCATTCCTTGATCTCGAACGAAAATCTTCGTTTCTGGACAGGCACTAACTCAATAACCGGCCCCTTCGGGCTCGGATTTTTACTATTCAGAAAATAGCAGGTAGTAGAGTAGGGATATGCAGAAAAACAACACAAGTGAATATTCCGAGACCCTTGTCGTGCATTTCCGGCGGGCCGAGATGCTGCGCCAGGAAGCGGTGGGGCTGGTCTCCCTGGATTTGAATATCCGGCAGTTATGTGATCTGGAGCAACTGCTCAACCGGGCCTATTATCCCCTGTCAGGATATCTGGGCCGGGCTGATTACGAGAGTGTGCTTGAGAAAATGCGCCTTGCCGACGGCACGGTCTGGCCGATACCTGTCTGTCTGGACGTGTCCGGCGAATTTGCTGAAAAACTGCAGACAGGTCAGCGACTGGCGCTCAATGACCAGGAGGGGTTTCTGCTGGCCCTACTCACCGTTGAGGAAATATGGAGTCCGGACAAGCGGGCAGAGGCCCTGGCTGTGTACGGGACAGATGATCCGGCCGCCCATCCCGGTGTCAAGGCCCTCTACGAGCAGGTGGGAGAATACTATGTTGCCGGGTCGGTGGAAGGCGTGACCCTGCCCATTCATTATGATTTTCGTGATCTCCGGTTGACGCCCTCGGAGACGCACCGTCGTTTTACCCAGTACGGCTGGCGACGGGTGCTTGGCTTCCACACCAGGGAATACCTGCACTGCGCCCACCGGGAAATGGTCCTGGCGGCGGCCCGGGAAGCGGGAGCCTCTATTTTTCTCCATCCTGTGGTGGGGCTTGAGCATCCCGGTAACATGGAGCATTACACCCATGTCCACTGTTACCAGGAGTTTGTGAAGCATTTTCCCAACAACATGATCATGCTGGGGATAACCCCGCTCGCCGAACGGTTTGCCGGGCCCCGTGAGGCCCTCTGGCACGCCCTGATCCGCCGGAACTACGGTTGCAGCCATTTCATGGTCGCGGAAGACCATGGTGATCCCTTTGCCTGTACCGGGCAGGAGCTGTTCTATCCCCGCCACGCAGCCCAGGAGCTGGTGGATTCCTTCAGTGAGGAATGTGGCATCAGGATGGTTCCGCAGCGACAGATGGGCTACGTGGAGGAGAAGGCGCAGTACGTGTTTCTGGACCAGGTCCAGAATGAAACGGTCAAGAACATCACCTCCGAGGAATTGAAGCGGCGCCTGGAATGGGGGCTGGAGATTCCGGACTGGTTCTCCTATCCGGAGGTGGTAAGGGAACTTAAGCGTGCTTTTCCGCCCCGCTCCAAACAGGGGTTCACTATTTTCCTCACCGGGCTCTCCGGCTCGGGAAAATCAACCATTGCCAAGGTTCTCATGGTGCGGTTCATGGAGATGCGCGATCGGCCGGTGACCCTGCTTGACGGTGACATTGTCCGGAAAAACCTCTCCTCGGAGCTGAGCTTTAGTAAGGAGCACCGAAACCTCAACGTGACCCGCATCGGGTTTGTAGCCTCTGAGATTACCAAGAACGGTGGAATAGCCCTGTGTGCGCCCATCGCTCCCTATGAGGAATCCCGCCAGGCAAACCGTGAGCTGATCAGTCGCTATGGCGGCTATATCGAGGTCTATGTCGCCACTCCACTGGAGGTGTGTGAGCAGCGGGACCGCAAGGGGTTGTACGCCAAGGCCCGGGCCGGGCTGGTCAAGGGGGTTACTGGCGTCTCAGATCCCTATATCCCGCCTTCCGATCCAGAAATTATCATCGACACCACCCGGCTGACTCCTGCCGAAGCCGTGCAGGAAATTTTTCTCTATCTCGAGGAGCAGGGGTACATCAGGTAGTTTCGTGCAGGTCAGAAACAGACACTGGCTGGTTCTTTTTCTTGTTTTTTTCGGTATTCCATTTTTTTTCTGGGGCGGACCGGGATACCATGCCGCCCGTTCCTTTAAAGCAGCCTGGGATCTCGGCCATACACTTTTCTTCGGTTGTTTTTCCTGGCTCGTCTTTCAGTATTATCAGGTCCGGGGAAAATCGTGCTGTGGCCTGCGGCTGTTCGTGGGCGTCTTTGTTGTTGTTCTGATGCTCGGGATCGGGGTCGAGTTTCTGCAGCAGGGTATAACCGGCCGCAATCCAGATCCCTGTGATGTCTTGCGCAATCAGCTCGGATGCCTGGTGGCCTATGTTTTTTTCTGCTGTCGGAAGGCAAGGTATCTTGCCCTGCTGCGTGCCTGTGTACTGCTCATGCTGCTGATCGCCGCCTGGCCCTTTTGCCGGGCGCTGATCGACGAGCTGATCGCCAGAAAACAGTTCCCTGTCCTTGCCGATTTCGAGACTCCGTTTGAACTTGCAAGATGGCGCGAGGGGAGGCAGCTTGCCTTTGATCGAACCCTGGTCCGCCACGGCAAAAAGTCCATGCGGGTCCAGCTCAGCACGGCCATGTACTCGGGAACAGCTCTTTTCTACTTTCCCCATGACTGGCGCGGATACCGCTGGCTCTCCTTGAGCGTGTACAATCCAGAGCCAGGGCCTGTCACCCTTCACTGCCGGATCCACGACCGGTGGCACCGTAAATCCGGCCAGGCTTTCTCTGACCGCTTTTACGATAAATTTATCCTCCATCCTGGATGGAATGACCTGCGGATCAGCCTGGAGAAGGTCCGGTTTGCTCCGGCGGAACGCGAAATGGACATGCAGTATATCGAAAGTTTTGGTATATTTGTGATTCGACGTGCAAAACCAATGGTGCTCCATGTTGATCATGTTTATCTTTCCAACTGAGATGCCGTGAGATTCTATCGTCCTCACTCCTTTTTCGCCCTCCTGCTGACCGGCTTTGTCTTTGTCTCCCTGCCGCTCTTGACCGCTCTGTACAGTTCGGTGCAGGTTATGGATGATTTGGTGCAGCAGTCCGCATTTGCCGTCTATCGTTCCGTGGATCGCGTTTCCAACAGTCGGCACCTCGTTGAACTTCTCCTTGACCAGGAGCGCAAGGCCAGGCTGTACAACGTGCTGGGTGAGCCATCCCTGCTTGACGAGGTCAACCAGGTGCATGAGCAGGTGTCAGATATCCTGGAGCATTTTTTCATGGGCTGTGAGGATGCCGGGCTCCAGGAAAAGCTGGAGAGGTTGCGGGCCATGGAGCAGTACCAGGTGGCGGTGCTCAACCGGATGACCTCGGGCCCGGAACTGCGAAAGAAGGAACAGGAACAGGTACTGGCCAGGTACCGTGACCTCAATGCCCTGGCCCTTGACGTGGCCCATGCCAGCAACCAGCTGATGATCTCGGAGGTTGACGCGCTCAAGGAAAAGGTGAGGGATAACAAGCAGATGTTGGCCTGGCAGACTTCCGGCCTCATTGGTTTTTCTCTCCTGCTTATCGCCCTGTTCGTGGTCCTGATCTCCAAGCCGGTGGCCCAGATAGACCGGGGTATCGAACAACTCGGTGATGGTGATTTTCAGACCCCCATCCACGTTTCCGGGCCCAGGGATCTGGAGGTCCTGGGACAGAAACTGGACTGGCTTCGCAAGCGGTTGGCCAAGCTGGATCGGGAAAAGATCAAGCTGGTGGCCCATATCTCCCACGAACTCAAGACCCCTCTTTCCTCGATCAAGGAGGGGGCCGGTCTGCTTAAGGAGGAGGTGGTCGGCGCCATGAACAGCCGTCAGCAGGATGTGGTCAGGATTCTGGATAAAAATTGTACCAAGCTGCAGAAGCTCATCGAGAATATCCTTGATTTCAACATGGCCCAGGCAAGAAAAATTCCCCTGGAGAAAAAACCGGTGCGTCTTGATGAAGTGATAGATGAGGTGGTTGCCGATCAGCGCAACTCCATACTTGCCCGCAGGATCAAGCTCAATGTCCAGGTCTTCAGGGCTGTGGTTTCCGGGGATCGTACCCAGTTGAAGACCATTTTCGACAACCTGCTCTCTAATGCGATAAAGTTTGTTGCCGATGAGGGAGAGATTTCCATCTGGATGCATCAGGAAGATTATAAGGTCACGGTTATGGTCGAAGATAATGGTCCAGGTATCCGTGATCAGGAACGGTCCCGCATCTTTTCGCCTTTTTATCAGGGTAAGAGTGCGAAAAGTACGGTTGTCAAGGGCTCTGGCCTCGGACTTGCTATTACTAAAGAATACGTGCAGAACCACGGCGGCACAATCCGCCTGCTGTCCTCCCGCCAGGGGGCGAAGTTTGCCGTGATCCTGCCGCTGACCTCATAAAGGAATAACCTGTGAAATCAATGAGTATCTGTCTTCTTTTGGCCTTTTTTCTCGTCGGTTGTGCTGAGCTGGGGGTTCGGGGGAACGTATCTGCCGGAAAATCGGTGCCGGCGGTGGTGTTTCAGTCCACCGATGCCAGTTATATCCTTGCCTGTATGGAGGAGTTGCAGGGAATTAAAAAGAGTGAGTTCAGCCGCTATTTCAAGACGCTGTCTGCTGGTATCGACCAGCGGCCCGACGAGGACAAACTCCGTCTGATCTGTTTGAGCCTGAATCCAAAGGCCAGTTACAAACAGTTCCGGATGGGGGTCACGGTTTTGCAGAGCTATATCGAGTCTCATCCCGGGAACCGCGCTGATCTTAAAGGGTTGCTGGCGCTGGCGGGTCGCCTTGACCAGGCCAAGATCCAGCGCTGGTCTGGAAGGAAAAAGCTCAAGGAAGAAAAAAAGAACCTGGAGCAGAAAATCGATGAATTAAACAATGAGTTGCAGCAGCGCGAGGTACGAATTCACGAGTTACAGCAGCAGATCGAACAGCTGAAAAATATTGAGAACATCATAAAGAACAGGGAACATTCAGCAGTGGGGAAAGGTAGTTATGATTGACGGGCACACAATTTTACTGGTGGATGACGAGGCCGATCTGCTCAGTCTCTGGAAGCTTCGGCTGGAGAGTCATGGTTTTCAGGTGGAAACCGCGCTCAGCGGGGAAGAAGCGCTGGCCAAGATGTCGATCATCAATCCGCACCTGGTGATAACCGATCTGCGGATGCCCGGAATCGACGGACTGGCCCTGTTTGAGGCGGTGCGCGAGCGCAACCGCAGTGTGCCGGTGATCATCATCACCGCCCACGGTTCCATCCCCGAGGCCGTCGAAGCCACCAGGCAGGGCGTGTTCTCCTTTCTCACCAAGCCCATCGACGGCAAGGACCTGATTGAAGAAGCGGCCCGGGCCATCCGCCTGTCTGCCGGCGGAGTCAGGTCCGAGGAGGATGAGGAAGAGTGGCGCTCGGGCATCATCGGCAAGAGCGCGGTCATGGAGGAGCTTCTCTCCCGGGCAAGGCTGGTGGCAGAGACCGACGCCACGGTCCTGATCCGGGGCGAAAGCGGGACCGGCAAAGAGTTGCTTGCCATTGCCATCCATCGGGCAAGTTCCCGTAAAGACAGCCCTTTTATACCGGTGAACTGCACTGCCATTCCCGAATCCCTGCTAGAGTCCGAGCTGTTTGGCCATGTCAAGGGGTCGTTCACCGGCGCTACCAGGAGCTATGCCGGGCTGTTTCTTTCTGCCGACAAGGGAACGCTTTTCCTCGATGAAATTGGCGATATGCCGCTGCACCTGCAGGTCAAACTGCTGCGGGTCCTGCAGGAGCGCCAGGTACGGCCGGTGGGGTCCACCAAGCCTGTGCCGGTGGATGTGCGCATCATCTCCGCCACCCATAGAAACCTGGAAGAGGCCATTGAGAAAAAACAGTTCCGTGAAGATCTGTTCTATCGCCTCAACGTGGTTGGCCTGGAGCTGCCTCCCCTGCACGAGCGCAAAGAGGATATTCCCGTGCTGGCTGAATACTTTATCGATCAACTTTCCAGAAACGGCGAAAAGAAGGTCAAGGGATTCACCCCGGACGCCATGCAGACCCTGCTCGATGCGGCCTGGCCGGGCAATGTGCGGCAACTCTACAATGTCATCGAGCATGCAGTGGCCCTGGCCACCTCGCCGCTTATCTCCGAAGACCTGCTCCATGACGCAATCAAGCAGCACCAGAAAAAGATCCTGCCCCTGGCCGAGGCCCGCCGCCGGTTCGAGCAGCAGTACCTGGTTCAGCTCCTGCAGACCACCCGGGGCAATGTTTCCCAGGCTGCCCGTATCGCCCACCGTAACCGGACCGATTTCTACAAGCTTCTTAACAGGCACCATATAGTGCCGTCTCTGTTCAAGTCCTGAGCCAGCCGGCCCGCGGCCATCTTCCTCCGGCCGGATCTGGCCGATGGGCCTGCTTTCCAGTCATTGTCGCAAAAATGCGACTTTATTTCATCCCTCAGTGGGAAACGGGCGCTCCAGAGCCGCATGACGTTGTCGCAAAAACGCGACTTGTTTTTTGCCAGGATGATCCGGGAGCAGGATCCGGAGAGGTCCTTTCTTCACCCTATCCGGTGGATATCCCCGATCTGGCCGTAGCTGGCCTGGCCAGCCTGGAGAGTCGGCAGGCCCTGATTTCGGTCATCAACACTCTGCTCCTCTGCCCAAATTAGCCACATCGTCGGAGTGTGACGGCTGCGCTGGAAACAGGGAATCAGGTCGTATTTTAACGGCTCCCATGATTAATTCTGTCGAAATAATTGACAGATGGTGCTGTATACAGTAGTCTTTCTCGAACCTGAATCAGGGTGATTCGCCTGGTTCGGGCCGAACATTGGCATTGTCGTACGTTGTGCCAGACCGTATCGGCCATCTTTCCCCCCTTTCTTGTCATTAATGGATAGCAGGCAGTCCGCCGGTGTACAGTTGTATGCCTGAGTGTCGTGCACACGATGTAACTTTGGATTGTGGAGTTTGTATGTCAAAAAAAACCATGGAGATGAACCCGGCCTTCAGCACAGAGGTTGTTGCCGAGCCCGGAGGAGCACATCTTAACAGTTGTTTTTCCTGTGGTGCCTGCAGCGGCGCCTGCCCGGTCAGCCAGGCCATTCCGGAATTTGATCCCCGCAAGATAATCCACATGGTTCGTATGGGCATGGAGGAGCGGCTCCTGAAGTCGGATCTGCTCTGGTACTGTTCCAGCTGCCGCAGTTGTGTCTTTGTCTGTCCACAGGATGTCAGCTTTGCCGATATCATGGGAGCGCTTTCCCGTCTGGCCCTGAAAAAGGGTTTTGTCTCTTTGCAGGACCTGGTGGAAAAGGGTAAGGCCGCCCAGGTACAGCGTGATCTCTGTGTCTCCTGTCTGACCTGTGTGAGGGTTTGCCCCTGGGATATTCCGAAAATTGACAAGGGTGGCTTTGCCGCTATCGATGTGGAGGCCTGCCGGGCGTGCGGCATATGTGTTGCGGAATGTCCTGCTCAGGCAATCGTGCTGAACGAGTCTGAAGACGAAAGGCTGATCGCTGCCTGCGGCACCTGATACGACGAGGAACGAGAAATGAGTTTTACACCAGATATTCGTGTTTTCAGCTGTCATTACACCTCGCAGCAGGGCTGTGTGCATGAGGGAAAGGAGCTCGCCGAGCTTGGTTTCCCTGAAAATATCCGCCTGACACGGGTGACCTGCACCGGCAAGCTCGAGGAGGTTACCCTGCTCAAAGCCTTTGAAGACGGTGCCGATGGCGTCTATGTAGTGGGCTGTCCGGTCGATGGCTGCCACAATGTGAAAGGTTCGCAGCGGGCCGCCAAGAGGGTGGCCGCTGTCCGCAAGGCGCTGAAGGAGCTTGATGTGGAACCGGAAAGGGTGGAAATGTATCATCTGTCCCGCGGGTTGCATCCCGAATTCATCGATGCTGCCCGGGAAATGAACGAGCGCATCCAGGGGTTGGGACCCAGCCCTTTTAAGTAACCGAGGTACCCACAAGTACCTGAATAAAGAACACGTGCACGTGCTGGCCAACCTTGCCCGGCCAGGCGCGACAGAGTGACGAACCACAGGAGCTATTCATGATTGTCGCCGAGCGAAAACCGCTTTCTGAAATACTGGATATGGTGAAGGATTGTACGAAGATTCTGGTTCTGGCCTGCCGGGGCTGTGTTACGGTCTGCTCGGCCGGTGGCGAACGGGAAGCGGAGATCCTGGCCTCCCTTATCCGCCTTGGCATGAAGAAAAACGGTCGAGACGCCGAGGTGATCGAGGGCTCGCTGGTGCGTCAGTGTGATCGGGAGTATGTGGACGGCATCGATACCTGGAAGGGTCAATATGATGCCATTGTCTCCACGGCCTGCGGAGTCGGGGTCAACTTTATTGCCAACCTGCGTCCGGAGGACAATGTCTTTCCCGCTCTCAACACCACCTTTTTTGGTGGTTCCGCCGAGCAGGGGATCTGGAGTGAGCAGTGTGCCGGCTGCGGAGACTGTGTTCTGCATCTCACCGGCGGCCTGTGTCCGGTGGCCCGTTGTGCCAAGAGCCTGATGAACGGTCCCTGTGGCGGTTCTGTTGACGGCCATTGCGAGATCCATCCGGAGGTGGACTGTGTCTGGCAGATGATCTATGACCGCATGGGACGGCTTGAGCGGCAAAAGGAACTGGTTGATTCCGCACCCATTCGTGACTGGTCCACAGCCGGTCACGGTGGCCCCCGAAAACAGGTTCGGGAAGATTTGACCGTTTGAAAGTTGTCGCAAGGCAGCCTCGAGGCATCTGAAAGAAATCGTGACCTGCGCATTCCGAAATGACTGAGTTATCGCTTCGGGATGCGCAGCGCCTTGTCCTGGCCTATTGTGCGCCGCTCTCCACCACCACCCTTCCGCTTCAGTACGGATATGGCCGCGTTCTGGCCGCATCACTTAAAAGTACCCGTCCTAAGCCCTCCTATTCCCAATCAACCCGTGACGGTTTCGCCGTGCCCGGAATGAGTGCGACAGAGTTGCGGGATCAGGCCGTCACTTTTCGCCTGACAGGGGAGATTGCCGCCGGTACCCTGGAAAGCGGCTCCCTGGACCCGGGCTGTGTCATGCGCATCATGACCGGTGGCATGGTTCCGCACCGTTGCGAACGGGTTGTGCCCTTTGAAGATTGTCGTGAAGAAGGTGAGCGGGTGGTGATACCTGTGAGTGCCCTCAGGCGCAAACAGACCTTTATTCGAAAAAAGGGCAGTGTCATGGGGCGGGGCCGGCTCCTTGTCTCCAGGGGTACCAGGTTGCAGCCGGATCACTCTCTGCTCCTGGCGGAGAACGGGTATCACGAGGTTTCGGTCTACCGGAGGCCTCGGGTCTGGTTGCTGTGTACGGGAAGTGAGCTGGTCAAGCCGGGTGGCAAGATCATGCCCGGGCAGAAGATATCGGGTAATTCGGTTCTGCTCTCAGGTCTGCTGGAAGCAGACGGCACCGGTTGCGAGGTGGCAGATCCGGTACCGGACGAGGCCAGGGCTATTGGTTCGGCCATCCGGGCTATCCTGCGACAGGAGCCCGATGTCCTGGTGACCACCGGTGGCATGGGGCCGGGGAAGTTTGATCTCATCGAGCAGGTTTTTCAGGAGCTTGGCGGCGAGGTGCTCTATAACAGCCTCCGGGTTCGGCCCGGCAAGGCGACACTCTTTGGCCTGCTGGGAAGGGTGCGTTGTTTTGCCCTGCCCGGTCCACCTCCGGCGGTTCGGTTGCTCTATCACGAGCTGGTCGCGCCAGGGCTGCGGAGCTTGCAGGGATTTTCCCGCCCACTGCCCCTCCGGGTTCGGGCCCTGCTGAGTGAGCCTCTGTGCCTGCGCGGACAGGGCGTTATGAACTTGAAGGGTGCGGTTGCCACTCTTCAGGATGGCCGGCTTGTTACCCGCCAGGCCGGATTCCAGGATCGGGTCAATGCTATTATGCTCTTTTCCGGCCGCAAGAAGAAGTACGATGCAGGTGAAACCGTGTCCCTGCACCTGGTCGGTCCCCTGGCCTGATCCCTCACCATCAACCAGCGTAACCTGCCGGATACGCGTCTTTCCACGGCTTATCCTCCGGGATCAGCAGGGCTGATCTATTGTGCCCATCGTGCGATTTGCATCCGAAAACTGCTCTGAAGTACCGGCTCATAGGCAGGTTGTATATAGACACCTCTTGCTGCCACCCTGGTCTTTGCGTTTGGTTGAGCCATCTTCAAGGCGTGATGGGGTGCGGAGTCTGTCGCTTATATCGCTTTGTGCCGCTGGCAGGAAGGGCAGAACCAAGTGGTCCTTCCGCCAAGCTCTGTCTTTTCAATGGGCGACCGGCAGCACGGGCAGGGTTTTCCTGTCCGGTCATAAACTCTGAGCTGGAGTTGGAAATAGCCTGGTTTGCCACTGGATCCCAGGAAATCGGAAATTGTGCTGCCGCCGGCCTTGATGGCTGCCTGCAGGATCTCGGGTGTGGCATTGGCGATTTGTTCCCACTGGATCCGGTTGAGAAGGTTGACCGGGGTGGCCGGGTGTATCCTGGCGGCAAAAAGAATTTCATTGGCATAGATATTGCCGATACCAGCTACGCGTCGGCTGTCCATTAAAAAATTTTTAACCGGCTGTCGCTTCCCTGTGGCCAGCCGATGCAGGGCTTCGCCGGTGAAGCCGCGCTCCAGTGGTTCCAGACCAAGTGTGGCGGAAAAATTATCTTCCATCTCCCGGGCCTGTTTCTCCGGCCAGACCTCCACGCTGCCGAATCGGCGGCTGTCATTAAGACGCAGCTCCAGGTCGTTGTCGAGCAGGAGGTGGAGGTGGTCATGGCGTTCCCGGGGGGAGTTGGCTGAAAAGAGGCCCAGTCGACCGGTCATGCCGAGGTGGATGACCAGCACGGCCCTGTTGCTCATCCGCAGGAGCAGGTATTTAGCCCGCCGGTCAATGGTCTCGATGCGCTGGCCGCTGACCTCCCGCGCGAGCAGTTCTCCGGGAATGGGAAAACGGAGCGTTTTGTCGCTCCAGCTGACCCGGACGACTCGTCGGTCCGGCAGGTGTGGCAGCAGGCCCTGGCGGGTTACTTCAACTTCAGGAAGTTCTGGCATGGATCATGTAGTCCTTTTGTAAGGGTGGCCCTGACCGGTCAGCTGGCACCGGTTCTGAGATGTCAAAGGTTACGGCCAGGATATAATTTTCAAGGTCATACAGCATGACCTCGGCCGCCGGGGCAAGATCCAGGATTCGCAAGACAAGGAGAATCCCCTCCTTTTCGGGCCGGGCCGCGATGAGGCTGGTCTCCCCGAAAACAGCAGAGCGGTCATGGAGGAAGCATTTCTTGATCGCCTCCTTGGCTGCCCAGATCATGGTCAGCAGTTTCTTCTCCTGGACATCTGTTATTTGGAGCAATATTTTTTTTTCTTCCGGGCCGGTGAACCGCTCCTGGACACCTGTGACTCTGGCGCTGATTTCCTGGAGGTCCAGGCCGCAGGGAACGTGGGCCGCCATGCCGCCCGCAAGGTCTCCCGAGTGGGTGATGGAGAGGAACAGTGGCTGATCAGTCCTGCTTTGGTGCCCCATGGGAACAGGACGTCCGCCAGGTTCCGTGCCTATGGCCAGGGTCGGCAGTGGTGCTCTATTCTGGCCGAGCAGCGTGAGGGCTGCCAGCTTGGCAGAGATCCGGCCGGCAAGCCATTCCCGGCGGCGTTTTTCCCTGGAGAAGTTGTGGAAATGCGCCAGCTCCCGCCTGCCCAGCACTTCTTTTGGCGAGTGGTTATGGTGCAGGATCTTTTGGGGTGCCAGGGTGATGCAGTGTCGGACAGGATTGTCCTGCCGGGAAATCCACGGCGCAGAAAGGGACATCAAGGAGGGGAAGGGAAGAGGTTCCCGTCTTGATTCCGGCTCTGAGTGGCGGCATGTAGCGGCTTTCCCGATCACGTCGGCGGCAGGCTTGTTTTGTTTTTCATCGTTTGCCATTGTGGCAGCTGAACAGGAGGTTGTCGGTTCTTTTTAACCTATGCTTCGGGTGGTTTTTCAGGCTATAATACCGAAACTTTGTGGCTGCGCCTTCACCATTTTCTCTTTCTGAGAGTTTCTTATGGATTTTCTTGGCAATATCACCTCGTTTGACGTCATTGTCGCACTGATTTTTTTCTTTTTTCTCATCCGCGGGGTCTGGATTGGCTTCATGCGTCAGCTTGCAGCCTTTCTGGCCCTGGTGGGCAGTTACTGGGTTGCCGGCAGATATACCAGCGAGCTCGAACCCTATGTGAGCCGGGTGATGGATAATCCCAAGCTGATCTTCCTGGTCAGCTTCAGTTTGCTTTTCCTCGTCATGGCCATGCTCTTTATTCTCAGTGGCAAGGTGTTGCGCCGGGTCATGGAGATTTCCCTGCTTGGCTGGTTCGATCGCTTTCTCGGTCTCCTGCTTGGCGGGATCAAGGGGATGGTGGTTGTCTCTCTCATGTACATGATCCTGGCTTCCAGCCTTTCCGGCTCAAACGAGCTGCTCCGCAAATCCCTTACCTCTCCCTGCCTGGCCCGGGGAGCCGATATCCTTAATGGCCTGCTCAATGATCCCCAGGTCCGGGCGCTCTTTCTGCCCAAAGAGCCGGCCATCAAGGCGGAACCTGGTCCCGAGCATTATGACCAGTATCAGGAATAATACCACCTGGCCAGCCGCCCGGGTGAGATTCCCAGGAGGCTGGCCGCCTGGATAAGCTGGTTGCGCAGAGTGGTCCGCACAAGTCCCAGCCGTTCCCAGCGGCGGGCCGAGGTGGTGACTCTGGCCCGGGCAAGCCGAATCCGGCCGATCTTTCGCAGGTGCCGGACCAGGGCCACGTCTTCCATGAGTGGCCAGTCCGGAAAGCCGCCTGCCTGAAAATAGGTTTCTCTCAGCATGAACAGAGCCTGGTCACCGTAGGGTTTCTGCAGCAGATGTGAACGGAGGTTGGCCCCCAGCTCGATGAGCCGAAAGCCCTTTTCCGGAGAGTCGATTCCGAGCCGGAAGGCACCGGCCGCAGTCCGGGGGCTGGCCAGGGTTTCGTGCACCTGGGTGACCCAGTCGCCAGGCAACAGGGTGTCGGCATGAAGGAAGAGCAGTATCTCCCCCCGGGCGGCAAGGGCACCCCGGTGCAGCTGGACCCCGCGCCCGGCCGGAGCGCTGAGCAGTCGCACCGGAAAGGAAGCGATGATGTCCCGGGTCTGGTCCGTGCTGCCGCCATCCACCACCAGGATCTCCTTTCCCGGGTACGGGATCAGCTGTTCCAGGGTGGTGGCAATGGTTCCGGCCTCGTTATATACCGGGATGATGATGGAGATGGGCAAGGTCATCGGGTCGGTCGATATCGCGGAGTGGTGGAAGAAGAGAGCAGCTCAGGCCGGCTTCCCGGATCCGCTCCATGGTCCGGGCGAAGACTCGGGAGCTGCCCCAGGGAATATCTTTAAACAGGTACCGCAGCGCCTGGATGTTTACTCCCCTGCGAATACCGATGAGATAGTAGCCGCCGTCCACAGCCGGGCCGAGCACCGTATCCCGGTGGTGGAGGCTGTCCAGGGCGCCGGCCAGCGGGTCGGGATCGAGAAACGGGCAGTCGGAACCGACCAGGAGGATTCGCCTGGCCCCGGCTTCGAGCAGGGTTTCCATGGCATGGGCCATGCGCTCGCCCAGGGTTGCTCCCTGCTGGGGATGGTAGGTCACCTCCCTGCCCAGCCACTGCTCCATCAGCGACATGTCGGCGCCGGTAAAGAAGATATGCGGCTGAACCGGCCGCCGGCGTGCAAGTGTTTGGCCGCTTGCCACCATCCGTTCGGTGAGCGTTCGGTGCAGGTCTGCCGCTCCTTCCGGGCCCAGGGCTGGAATCAGCCGGGTCTTGACTTCACCCGGCCGGGGATATCTGGTAAAGATAATGAGATGTTCTGCGAGGGGTGTATCCATGGTGTCATGGTAAAATACTCCCGCTGAAAAGCCAATGAAAAGACCTGCCCGGACAGCCGAGGTGGAAAGAGAATGAAACGTGGACCACGCCGGAAAAAGACACCGGAAGCCTACCGGGAACGTGCGTACCGGAGGGTAGCCGACAGCGGACTGGTCTCCACCTTTGTCCGCATGGTGGAGACCGATCTCCATATCCTGGCCAGTTGCCAGGTGGAGGATCCGGCCCTGCTGCTGGTTACCGAAACACGGCGACAGCTTGAACACTACATTGCTGACCACCCCCTCTTTCTTAAATCCCTGGTTCCGCTACCCGATGATACGCAGGCACCGGTACTGGTCAGGGAGATGCTGACGGCCGGCCACCGGGCCGGGGTCGGGCCCATGGCGGCCGTGGCCGGGATGGTGGCCGAGGCCGTGGGCCGTGGGCTGCTGGCAAGGGACGATGTCGCCGAGGTGATCGTGGAGAACGGTGGTGATATCTTCCTGGCCCGGCAGGTGGCGAGTGTGGTTTCGGTCTATGCCGGCGAATCCCCCTTGAGCGGACGGGTGGGGCTGCGGATAGCTGCAGAACGGATGCCTCTGGGGGTCTGCTGCTCCTCCGGGGCCATCGGCCACTCGCTCAGTCTCGGGCAGGCGGACGCGGTGGTGGTGACCGCCCCGTCCACTGCCCTGGCCGATGCCGCGGCCACACGCCTTGGAAACGAGGCCACGGGCCGAAGGCCGGTGGAGCGGGCCCTGGAGGTTGCCCGCGGGATCGAGGGAATCTCCGGGGTGCTCGTTATCGTCGGTGAGCAGCTCGGCGCCTGGGGCGATATTGAGCTGGTGGAACCCTGAGTCAGCAACCGGCCTCGGCCAGCAGTGCTTCCCGGTGGAGGTGGGCAAAGCGGGTCACGTCCTCCTCCCAGGGGACCATGCACTTGATGTCCGCCTCGCTCAGCCGTTTGTTCTCAAGGATCGAGTTGGTCGGTCGAGGGGCCGGGGTGGGGTAATCGGCCGTGGTGCAGGGTTCGAGTCGGTACGGGATCTCCATGGCGCGCAGGAAGTGATCCGCGCCGGCAAACCAGGTGGAAAAGCCCTCGGCCGTGGCATGGACAATGCCGGTCATTTCGCTCGACAGCAGGGTTTCGATCTGCCTGGCCAGGCGCCAGGTCCAGGTGAGCGAGCCATACTGGTCGTCCACGACCCGCAGGGTGTGTTCGGGGTTGGCCAGGGTCAGCCGCAGCATGGTCTTGAGGAAATTCGGCCCGCCCATGCCGTAGAGCCAGGCCGTGCGCAGTATGAGAAAATTGTCCATCTCCCGGGCAATGGCCTGTTCGCCGGCCAGCTTGCTCCGGCCGTAGGTCGACAGCGGGTCGGTGGGATCCCCTTCCACCCAGGCCTGGGGGACCGGTTTTCTGCCGTCAAAGACATAATCGGTGGAGATATGGATGAGCCGGGCTCCCTGCCTCCTGGCGGCCCGGGCCAGATGGGCCGGGCCCGAACCGTTGACCGCCATGCATCGTTCCCTGTCCTCCTCGGCCTGGTCCACCCGGGTGTAGGCGGCGCAGTTGATGATTACCTCGGGGGCCAGCTTCCGGACCATCTCGTGCACCTGATCTTGGTCGGTGATGTCCATCCGGACGGAGGTCAGAGCGTCGACGCTATGCTTTTCAGAAAGAACGGCCTGGCAGTCCTGCCCGAGCTGGCCGCCTCCACCGGTGATCAGGATCTTCACTGTTCGGCCCGTCCATCGGGAATGGTATCCTGGAGCAGCTGCATGAGGTACTGGCCATACTGGTTTTTCATCATTTTTGTCGCCAGCCGCTCCACCTGCTCCCGGTCGATATAACCCAGCCGGTAGGAGATCTCTTCCAGACAGGCGATCTTGAGACCCTGGCGTTCCTGGACCGCCTGGACATAGCTGGCCGCCTGCTGCAGGGAGTCGTGGGTGCCGGTGTCGAGCCAGCAGAAACCCCGCCCCAGCAGTTCCACCTTCAGCTTGCCTCGTTGCAGATAGGTGTTGTTGACATCGGTTATCTCCAGTTCGCCCCGGGCCGATGGTTTGATGGAGCCGGCAATGTCGACCACCTCGTTATCGTAAAAGTAGAGGCCCGGGACCGCGTAGCGTGACTTGGGATGAGCCGGTTTTTCCTCGATGCCGATCACCCTGTTGTCCCGGTCAAACTCGACCACACCGTAGCGCTGGGGATCCTTGACCAGGTAGCCGAAGATGATGCCGCCGTCGGTGAGCTGGCTGCACCGCTTGACGATGTCGGCAAACCCGTGGCCGAAAAAGATGTTGTCCCCCAGGACCAGGCAAACCGAATCGTTGCCGATGAAATCGCGGCCGATAACAAAGGCCTGGGCCAGCCCTTCGGGCCTTGGCTGCTCGGCATAGGAGATGTTGAGCCCCAGGTCGTGCCCGTTACCGAAGAGTTCGGAGAATCGGGGCAGGTCGTAGGGCGTGGAGATGATCAGGATGTCCCGGATACCTGCCAGCATGAGCACGGAAAGGGGGTAGTAGATCATCGGTTTGTCATAGACCGGGATAAGCTGCTTGCTGATCACCCGGGTCAGGGGATAGAGCCGGGTGCCGGAGCCGCCGGCAAGAACGATGCCCTTCATTGATCAAGGTTCCTTGCATGACCCTTTAGGCTACTGCGCCAGGGGTTTTGATGAATTTGTGCTTCTAACTGGACCAAATCCTTTGAATAATATACCATAAGGCGTGGTGACAGTCTTAATACATTAAAACCCAACCGATAGCAACAGAGGTTTCCCCATGGCTGCTCCCCTTAGCTGTTTTACCGCCTATGACGTCCGTGGTCGTCTCTCCGACGAACTCAACAGTGATATCGTCCGTCGGATCGGCCTGGCCTTTGCCGATCAGTTTGGTATGCGCAGGGTGGTTATCGGCCGTGACATGCGGCTCTCCAGTCCCGAGCTGGCGCAGGCCCTGGTGGAGGCCCTGACCTCCCATGGCATCGATGTGGTCGATATCGGGCTCTGCGGCACGGAAGAGGTCTATTTTGCCGTGTTTGCCGGAGAAAAGGACGGGGTCGACGGTGGCATCATGGTCACGGCCAGCCATAATCCGGCCGATTATAACGGCATGAAGCTGGTCCAGCGCGGTGCCCGACCCGTCTCGCAGGATTCGGGCCTGGATGCGGTGGCCGAAAAAGCAGCTTCCGAGTCCTGGTTCGCCGACATGCAGGCCCGTTTTTCCGGCCGGCCCGGGACCTGTATCCGGGCCGAGGACAAGTCTGCCTACATCGACCACCTGCTCTCCTACGTGGACGTTGCATCGCTGCCGCCGCTCAAGCTGGTGGTCAATCCCGGTAACGGCTGTGCCGGCCCGGTGGTGGACCTGCTGGCAGAAAAGATGCCGTTCGAGTTTGTCAGACTGTACTGGGAGCCGGACGGGACTTTCCCAAACGGCGTGCCCAATCCCCTGCTGCCGGAAAAGCGCGAGGCCACGGCCCGGGCCGTGCGCGAACACGGGGCGGATCTCGGTATCGCCTGGGACGGTGATTTTGACCGCTGTTTCTTCTACGACCATACCGGCCGGTTCATCGAGGGATACTATATGGTGGGGCTCCTGGCCGTGGCCATGCTGGCCAGGCATTCCGGGGCCACCATCCTCCATGATCCGCGCCTGGTATGGAATACCATCGAGATGGTGACCGAGGCCGGCGGCAGGGCGGTGATGACCAAGACCGGCCACGCCTTCATAAAGGAGCGGATGCGTCAGCTCGATGCGGTCTACGGGGGCGAGATGTCGGCCCATCATTATTTCCGTGATTTTGGCTACTGTGATTCCGGGATGATCCCCTGGCTCCTGGTGGCCCAGCTTATGGGTCGCAGCGGGACGCCGCTGGCCGACATGGTGGATGAGCGGATGGAGAAATACCCGGTCAGCGGGGAAATAAACTCCCGGGTTTCGGATCCGGACGCGGTGATCGCCAGGGTGGAGGAGCGCTACGGTGATGGCGAGAAGGACTACACCGACGGGCTCAGCGTGAGCTATCCCCGCTATCGCTTCAATCTCCGTAAATCCAACACCGAGCCGGTGCTGCGGTTAAATGTGGAAACCCGGGGCGACCAGGCTCTGCTCAGGGAAAAGACCGACGAGCTCCTGGCTTTGATTCGCTCCTGAACAGGCGGCCCGCCAGGGATCTGGCCTTGCCGGCCGGACCTGATGTAAACAACGATGTAAAGGAGTCCTGCATGTCCATACAACCCGTCATTCTTGCCGGTGGTACCGGTACCCGGCTATGGCCCCTGTCCCGCGAGCTCTATCCCAAGCAGGTCATCCGGCTGCTGGGTGATCTTTCGCTGCTCCAGGCGACGCTCGAGCGGGTGGCCCTGCTTTCCGGTGTCCTGCCGCCCGTCATCGTGGTCGGCGAAGAGCACCGGTTTCTGGTGAAGAACCAGGTGGAGGAACTGGGAACGTTTCCCCGCTATCATCTCCTTCTCGAGTCGGCGGGCCGCAACACGGCTCCGGCCATCTGTGGCGCGGCCCTGTATGGTCGAGAACATGTGGGTGACGACGACGCGGTTCTCCTGGTCTTGCCCGCCGATCACCTGGTGACCCGGCCCGAGGCCTTTGTCGAGGCGGTGACCCGGGCGGAAGTCCTGGCCCGGGACGGCTACCTGGCCACCTTTGGCATTGTCCCCGAGCGGCCGGAGACCGGGTATGGCTACATCGCCCGGGGGCAGGGGAGCCGGGTGGAAAAGTTTGTCGAAAAGCCGGATCTGGAGACGGCCCGGAAATATGTCGAAAGCGGCCGCTACTTCTGGAACTCGGGGATGTTTGCCTTTACCATCAAAACACTGGTCGAGGAGATGACGCGGTATGCCCCGGACATTGTCGAGTCCATGGGTGAGGCTGTGGCCAGAGGAACAAGGGATGGGGTCTTTTTCCGGTTCGCGGCCGAGCAGATGGCCCGGTGCCCGTCCGATTCCATCGATTACGCCTTGATGGAGAAAACCGGGCGGGCCGCCATGGTGGAGGCCGATATGGGCTGGAGTGATATCGGCTCGTGGCAGACCCTGTACGAGGTCTCGGACAAGGACGGGCGGGGCAATGTTCTTTACGGTGATGTTGTGGTCGAGGATGTGGAGAACTGCCTGATACGGGCTTCGGATACCCTGGTGGCGGCCCTGGGGCTGCGCGACACCATGATCCTCGAGACCGCGGATGCGGTGCTGGTGGCGCCACTGGAGCGTTCCCAGGACGTGAAGAAGATCGTCGAACGGCTGAAAAAGGAAGGCCGGGATGAGTTCCGTTTTCACCGGACCGTGTACCGTCCCTGGGGCAGCTATACGAGCCTGGAGCTGGCCGGTCGGTTTCAGATCAAGCGGATCTCCGTCAATCCCGGGGCCAAGCTGTCCCTGCAGATGCACCATCATAGGCATGAGCACTGGGTGGTGGTGGCGGGTACGGCCCGGGTGACCGTGGGGGATGAGGAGATTCTCCTGTTTGAAAACCAGTCCACCTATATTCCGGCCGGCTGCCGTCATCGGCTGGAAAATCCCGGCGTGATTCCTCTGGAGCTCATCGAGGTCCAGATCGGCAGCTACCTGGGCGAGGATGATATCGTCCGCTTTGATGACGTGTACGGGCGCCAGGAGGAAAAGACCGGAAGGTCAGGGTAGGGGTTTTTCAGAAAAGGGGCTGGTCTTTAGCCTCGGGATAGAGCTTGTGGAAGGTCCTGACGTAGTGCGAAATGACTTTTTTGTCATTCCGGGCCAGGTGGAAGAACTCGATGCCGCTTTGGTGCCGACCGGCCACGGTCTTGGTATGGACAACCCTGCCCATCACGTCCACCAGCTCATCTTTGAGGCCCATGGTCAACATAACCTGTTGGCCCATGGGCAGGGGCAGATGGGTTTCGATGAGAACTCCGCCTTCACTGACATTGATGGTTCTGCCCATGGAGTATTCGCCCTGTTTCCCGTCCTTGTCCACCACAAGGTAGTCCAGGAGGTTCAGGGACTCCGGTCGAATCTCGCGCCTTCGTTCTTTGGTCATGGAATCTTTGTCCAGGTGGTTTCAGTTTCGACCGCCGCTGTTCTCTGCCGGGGCGTGACAGTATATTTTACCGAATTCAGAAATTCTACATTGTTCCACTATTCTTGTCAAACCGTGCTTCCCGGACCAGGCCCGGGACTCCGGGCGTTCCGCCGGTGGCCTGCCTTGCGTAAAATCACATCTTTGTAACTTTTTTTGACAAAATTGACATTGTTGTGAGGGTTTGTTGATGAAGGTGGTTACCGAGTGTTGCAGGTAATTCCTTTAAAGTCAATATGTTACCTCTTTTGCGCTGGTTTGGCATGTCGTTTGATATTCTCTCCTTGACTGGTTTCCTGTGTCAGGATGTGGAGGATTTGGCACAGGTGGTTTGATCTGTACTTTTCCTGTCTCTGAAAAAAATCAGAGCAAGGGTGGTGCAGAAGACAAAAACAAGAAAAAGGAAAAATAAGGAGAGTGTTTTATGAATTCCGGTGATACCGCCTTTATGCTGGTGGCGACCGCCATGGTCATGCTCATGACTCCGGGTCTGGCGCTTTTTTACGGGGGGCTGGTCAGGTCGAAGAATGTGTTGTCCACGACCATGCAGAGCTTTTTCTGTCTGGGGATTATCTCCATTATCTGGGTGGTCTATGGCTACACCCTCTCCTTTGGCCCGGATATCGGCGGCTTTATCGGCGGCCTTAAGTATCTCGGCCTCAAGGGTGTGGGCACGGGTGTCGGCCCGTATTCCGATACCATTCCGGACCTGCTCTTTGTCGCCTTTCAGCTGATGTTTGCGATCATCACGCCGGCGCTGATCACCGGAGCATATGCCGAGCGGATGAAGTTCACCGCCTTTGTCCTGTTCACTATTCTCTGGTCGACTCTGGTCTATTTTCCGGTCTGTCACTGGGTCTGGGGCGGTGGCTGGCTCGGTGAGATGGGGGCGCTGGATTTTGCCGGCGGCACGGTTATTCACATTAATTCCGGCGCCGCGGCTCTGGTGGCAGCCATTGTTATCGGCAAGCGCAAGGGCTGGGGGCGGGAAGCCATGCATCCCCATAACCTGCCCATGACCATCCTGGGAGCCGGAGTACTCTGGTTTGGCTGGTTCGGCTTTAATGCCGGGTCCGCCCTCTCTGCCGGGCCGATAGCCGTGCTGGCCCTGTTCACCACCCAGGTGGCCACCGGGGCCGGTGCAGTGTCCTGGGTCCTCGCCGAGTGGAAGGTTCAGGGCAGGCCAACCACTCTTGGCGCTGCGTCCGGTGCGGTGGCGGGTCTGGTTGCCATTACGCCGGGGGCCGGTTTTGTCGGGCCCATGTCGGCCATTTTGATCGGTCTGGTCGCCGGAGCATTGTGTTACTTTGCTGTCCTTGCCAAGTCGCGGCTTGGTTATGACGATGCCCTGGACGTGGTCGGCGTCCACGGTGTTGGCGGCCTCTGGGGCGCTCTGGCTACCGGTATCTTCGCCTCCACGGCCTGGAATCCCGATGGGGCCAATGGCCTGCTGTACGGCAACGCCAATCAGCTGGTTGTTCAGGCCATTGGTGCGGCTGCTGCCATCGGCTACTCGATGGTCCTGACCTTTGCCATTCTCAAGGTCATTGATCTGGTGATCGGGCTGCGGGCAGAGCTGGAGGACGAGGTTCAGGGCCTGGATGTGAGCGATCACAAAGAGGTCGGCTATACTTTCTGATCATTGAAAAAACACCCTGCCGGCCCGAGGGCGGTTCTTCGGGCCGGCGGCCAGTCCCGTTTTGCTGAATGGTTGTAAATTGTTCCTTGATAAATTTGCTCTCTTCGTTACAATAATGTCTTAAATTTTACATTTTTGTAAATATTAAGACGAATATACTCGCAGGAGGGAGCAGTTATGAATGCAGCGGATACCGCCTTTATCCTGGCGGCGGCTGGACTGGTATTGTTGATGACCCCGGGCCTGGCCCTTTTTTATGCCGGGATGGTACGGAGTAAAAATGTGCTCGGTACCATCATGCAGAGCCTGATCATGATTTCGATCATCTCGCTGGAATGGGTTTACATCGGCTACACCATGTCTTTTGGTCCGGATATCGGTGGTTTTATCGGCGATTTGTCCTGGTTTGCCCTCAAGGGAGTGACAACGGCGCCCAGTGACACTTATGCCACCACGATCCCGCAGGTCGTGTTTATGATTTATCAGTGCATGTTCGCGGTGATCACCCCGGCGCTCATCACCGGTGCCTTTGCCGAACGGGTCCGTTTCGCGCCGTTCGTGGTCTTCAGCCTCCTGTGGGCCATCCTGGTGTACAATCCGGTTTGTCACTGGATCTGGGGGGCGGGGGGCTGGCTTGGCAAGATGGGTGTGCTGGACTTTGCCGGCGGCCTGGTGGTTCATGTCACCTGCGGTGCCGCAGCCCTGGCAGCGATTATGGTTATCGGTCCGCGTCGGGGGTATGGCAGGGAAAATTTTATGCCCCATAACCTGCCCATGACCATGCTCGGAACCGGGCTTCTCTGGTTTGGGTGGTTCGGTTTTAACGGCGGTTCGGCTTTGGCTGCGGACGAGGTGGCGGCGACCGCCTTTGTGGCCACCCATCTGGCCGGCATGTCGGGCATGGCCATGTGGACCTTTATGGAATGGATAAAGCTTGGCAAACCGACTACGCTGGGAGCAGCGTCCGGGGCCATTGCCGGCCTGGCCACCATCACACCGGCAGCAGGTTTTGTCGGCCCCAATTCGGCCATTGTCATCGGCATTGTCGCCGGCCTTGTCTGCTTCCTGGCGGTGAGCGCCAAGTCCAGGCTTGGCTATGACGACAGTCTCGATGTGGTTGGTATCCACGGGGTGGGTGGTGCGGTCGGCACCCTGCTTCTGGGTGTTTTTGCCTCCCGGGCAGTGAATCCGGGCGGCGTGGACGGCCTGATCGCCGGCTCCGCCTCCCAGCTGGTCAGCCAGTTCATCGGCGTGGTTGTGGTCGGGGTGTATGCCTTTGTGGTCAGTTATGTCCTTGTCCGGTTGATCCACTCCACCATGGGTCTGCGTGTCAGCGAGGAGGCCGAGGTTCAGGGTCTTGATTATGCCGAGCATTCGGAGACAGCGTATAATTAAACTATTTCCATGTTGTCCGCAGGGTTTCGGTCCTGCGGGTGCGGGTTATACTGTAGTCTGAAGAGCCATGGGCATGGGTCGGCAAGGGCCTGCCCCCGTGGCACTATGAACCATGGAAATCATCTGGCAGGAAACGGATGGTCCGGGTGATTTTCGCATAAACCGAAAAGAGGGTATCTATGAAAAAGATCGAGGCCATTATCAAGCCGTTCAAGCTTGATGACGTGAAAGAGGCCCTGAATGGTATCGACATCAAGGGTATGACCATCTCTGAGGTCAAGGGGTACGGTCGTCAGAAGGGACATACTGAAATCTACCGTGGAGCAGAGTATGTCGTTGATTTTCTGCCCAAGATCAAGATCGAGATAATTATCGATACCGAGCAGGTGGACAAGGTGATCGAGACTATCATCGAAGCGTCCAGGACCGGCAAGATAGGGGATGGCAAGATTTTTGTCCTGCCGGTGGAAAAGGTGGTCCGGGTGCGGACCGGAGAGACCGATCACGAGGCTATCTGATGGTGGATTATCCGGTCTGCCCTGTCACTCACCATGGTGCTGATGCTCCATGGTCGGGGGCCGATTCAGGCAGGGCCGCAAGGTGAGCGGACAGCAGAAGAACCTGCGGGCCCAGCGGGAGGCCCTGGAAGAGCTGTGGCGCCAGGGGCTTTCCGGGCATGAGCTCCTGGTTCGGCACACGGCCCTGGTCGACCAGTTTATCATCGACCAGTATCATGCTTCCGAGGCCGTGGCCCGTGCCCGCGGCAATATTGCCCTCATAGCTCTCGGTGGCTACGGCCGCCGGGAGCTGTATCCGTTTTCAGATATCGATCTTTTGCTCCTGCATGACTGGAAGGCCGGCCGGTATATGCAGGATGTGGCCGAGTCCATCCTCTATCCCCTCTGGGATGCCAATTTCGATGTGGGCCACTCGGTCCGTTCGGTCAAGGGAGCGGTCAATTTCGCCCGGGAAGATTTCATATTCCAGGTCTCACTGCTGGACGCCCGTTTTCTGGCCGGTTCGGAAGAGCTCTTTGACAAACTGTGGAAACGATATCGGGCCAGGCTGCTCGACGGCAAGCGCAACCGTTTTGTTCAGACCATGGATCATTTTCGGGAGCAGCGGCGGGCGAAGTATGGCAGTCATGCCTACTTGCTGGAACCGCATATCAAGGAAGGCAAGGGTGGTATGCGCGATATCCAGGCCATGCTCTGGGTAGCCAAAGCGGTCTTCGGGCTGGCCGATCTCCGGGCCATTGAAGAGTCCGGCATGCTGCAGGCCGGAGAATGCCGAACCTTCCAGGAGTCCTGGGACATGCTGGCCCGGATACGTAACCGGCTCCATTACGTGAGCCGGCGCAAGAATGACCAGTTGATCTTTGAATACCAGGAAGAGATCGCCACTGCATTTGGCTATCATGACCAGGAGGGGCTGCTCGGGGTGGAGCAGTTTATGCGTCAGGTGTATGGTCATCTGCAGACTATTGCCGTGACCACGGATTATTTCTTCGAGCATGTGCATGAAGTGCTGGGGATAACCGGTGTCGGGCGGGATGAAAAACATCTGGAAAAGGCCGTCGTGCTCCGTTCCGGGACTATCCGTCTGGTGCGCCCTGCTGAGCTGAACCAGCGGCCCTATCTGCTGATGCGGCTTTTCCTCCAGGCCGGAAGGACTGGCATGCCGATCCACCACCGGACCAGGCAGCTGGTCAGCGGCAACCTGGGACTGGTTGATGAGCGGTTCCGGAGTTCCAGGCGGGTGGCCGGGATCTTCCTCGAGCTTCTCATGGGGCTCGACCCCATGCCGGTTCTGGAAACCATGTTGGAGACCGGTCTGCTGACGGCCTACATTCCCGAGTTTGCCCGGGTGGAGTCCCTGGCTCAGCATGATCTCTACCACATCTATACTGTGGACCGGCATCAGCTGCAGACTGTGGCCGAACTGACCCGGCTCAAGCAGGAGGATTCGGACCTGTTCCTCTCCCTGGCCTCCCCGCACCTGGTCTATCTCGCCGCCCTCCTGCACGATATCGGCAAGGGACAGGGAGGGGATCACAGTATACTCGGGGCCGAACTGGTTGAGGACATCGGCCGTCGGCTCGGACTCCCGGCAGAGGAGCGGGCCTGTCTTTCTTTTCTGGTCCGCTACCATCTCTACCTGCCGGAAAACGCTATGCGGCGCGACCTGGAAGATCAGGCCTTTATCGAGCAGGCTGCCGGACTCATCGGCGATGTGGATCGTCTGACCATGCTTTACCTGCTCACCATTGCCGATTCCCGGGCCACAGGACCATCGGCCTGGTCGAGCTGGAAGGCGACCCTGCTGGCAGACATGTTTCTCAAGCTCAAGACCTGTCTTGAGGCCGGCTGCGGAGACGGAGACAAGGTGGATGGTGACTCGGAAGAGCAGGGTGTCAACTGGTTGCGCGAGCAGGTGCTTTCTCTCCTTGAACCTGGTGAAGAGCTGCGGATGGATGTATCCCGGCTCCCGGCCGACTACCTGACCAGTTTTACTCCCGAGATGGTGGTTCGTCACCTGCGGCTGCACCGGGATCAGGCTATGGTGCTGCAGCAGAAGGTGCTGATCTTTCCCGAGGCCAGGCCCGGGAGCTGGTCTCTGCTGATCATGAGCAAGGATCGGCCCGGCCTGCTGGCCAAGCTCTGCGGGGTGCTGGCCCTGCACAGCCTTTCGGTGCTGGCGGCCCAGATTTTTACCTGGCCCGACAAAACAGTGGTGGATGTGCTTGATGTGGTGCCGGTGGCCAAGTCGGATTTCGAAGAACAGGACTGGGAGGCCCTGGAGCGCGATGTCAACCTGGCTCTGAATCACCGGCTCGATGTGACCTACCAGTTGCACAAGCGGTTGCACGGGGTGGTGGGGGTTCGTTCCCGGCGCAAGGTCCAGCAGCTGGTGCAGGAGGTGGTGGTTGACAATGAGACCTCCAGGCGCTTCACCGTTATCGAGGTCTATGGCGGCGACCGGCCGGGCACCCTGTACCGGCTTGCCCAGACCCTGGCCGATTTTGATCTTGATATTCATCGGGCCCGGATAGCCACCGAGGTGGAACAGCTCATCGATATTTTTTATGTGACCCTTCGGTCCGGCGATAAGCTGACCGACGGGGAACTGGTGGACAAGGTCCGAAACACGCTTTTGCACATCATTGTCGTGGATTCCGACGAATCATGATTTTGATGAAGTTTCAGTAAGAAAATGGTATATCCTGGGCAGCTGCCAGGCCGTATGGCACCGGCAGGCAGGTCCAGTGGTATAAGGTGAAAACGCCGGGTCAACCGGTTTAAGGCAATCATCCAAATAATTGAAAGGAGATGAAACATGACACGCGATGAAATAATGAAAATCATTGAAGAGCAGAACGTGCATTTTTTCCGGCTGCAGTTCGTGGATATCTTCGGATTCACGAAGAATATCGCTATTCCGCGCAGCCAGATCGAAAAAGCTCTCGACGGTGACATGATGTTCGATGGCTCTTCCATTGACGGCTTTGTCCGCATCAACGAATCCGACATGTACCTGAAGCCGGATTATGACACCTTCACTGTTCTTCCCTGGAGGAATCAGGACGGTACCAACGCGGCCCGGATTATCTGCGATATCTACAAGTCCGACGGCTCCACTCCTTTCGAAGGTTGCCCCCGCAATAACCTCAAGCGTGTCCTGGCCGAAGCCAGGGAGCTCGGCTACACCATGAACGTCGGTACTGAATGCGAGTTCTTCCTGTTTGAAAAGGATGAGGCCGGTCGTCCCACCACGGATACCCATGATGTGGCTGGCTATTTTGATGTGGATCCCGATGACTGTGGTATCGATTGCCGCCGGGAGATCATTCACACCCTGGAGGCCATGGGCTTTGAGATCGAGGCTTCCCATCACGAGGTTGCCGAAGGTCAGCACGAGATCAACTTCAAGTATGCCGACGCCCTGACCGCAGCCGACAACACCGTAACCTTCAAGTGGGTTGTCCGTTCCATCGCCGCCAAGTACGGCCTGCACGCCACCTTTATGCCCAAGCCGGTATTTGGCATCAACGGTTCGGGTATGCACACCAACCAGTCGCTCTTCAACCTGGACGGTACCAATGCCTTTTTTGACGAGAACGGTCCCCTGCAGCTCAGCCAAACCGCTTATCATTATATCGCCGGTATTGCCAAGAACGCCAAGGGCTTTGTTGCGGTAACCAATCCGCTGGTCAACTCCTACAAACGGTTGGTGCCCGGATACGAGGCTCCGGTTTACATTGCCTGGTCCGCTTCCAACCGCTCCGCCCTGATCCGGATTCCGGCTGCCCGAGGCCTGGCCACCCGGACCGAGGTCCGTTGTCCGGATCCGACCTGCAACCCGTACCTGGCTCTTGCCATTATGCTCAAGTCCGGCCTGGACGGTGTGGTCAACAAGCTTGAGGCCCCGCCCTCTGTTGATCAGGACATCTTTTCCATGACTCCGGCCGAGAAGGAAGCTGCGGGTATCGACAGCCTGCCTGCCAACCTGCATGAGGCCATCGAGGCCATGAAGGCAAACCCCATTGCCAAGGATGCTCTTGGTGAGCATATCTTCACCAAGTACGTCGAAGGCAAGGAAAAAGAGTGGGACTGCTACCGCACAGCCGTGACCGACTGGGAGATCAACAACTATATCGCCCGGTACTAAAGGTCGCCTGAAGACAATTCCGATTTTCCGGAATGAAACAACCAAAAGGCCGCTGTCCATTTCTGGACAGCGGCCTTTTGTCGTTTTGCAGCGAGTTGCGCTCTGTTTTCAAAAAATGGCGCATGCCCGACCGGGCATGCGCCGGTGGTCGGAGATGTTGCCATTCTCCCCGACCCCTCCTCCTGACGGTGCTTCTCCTTCTTGATTAAACCTGATGGCGTCGCAGAAAGTCCGATCTGCTGTGTTGTAACGGGTACGGCCAATACCAGACGTATTGCTTGTGGCCTCTGCCCGTCCGGCAGGAAATATTTTGTTTTATGTCAATGTTGCAAGCAGGATGCCTATTTTTTTTGTGCTTTTGTTTCAAGGTGTTGCCTTTGTGATATTTGGCTGGAGAGTGGCTCGGTGCTTTTTTTCCGGAAAAATGGTGAGATGGATGCGATTTTTTCCGGAAACTTGGAAATACGTGCGTCAGGTTTGTTTTTGAGCAGACCAGCCCAGGGGTGTTTTGTTGGCTGTTTAGAATGTTTGAAAGAAAATAATATCCCATTGGACCATGGTACAATGGACATAAGTTGTGGATGTGGTTTTCTGTAATAGACAATAACTGGTCTCTTTGGTCCCGGATGGGAACGGAGAGGCGGTGATACTGTGCAATCCTTAAGAGAGCGGGTATGGTGGAAAACAGCCGCGGGCAGCAGCCGGTCGAACCGGTGATACAGGTGGAAGTTGGCAGGGTGACGGTTCTGTACGGACAGGTGCGAGCCGTGGCCGGGGATGGGAGTCAGCGGCTTCTACAGCCTGGCAGTCCGGTTTTTGCCGACGAGCTGATCGTCACCGGCCCCGATGGGATGGTCTCCATTGTTTTTGACGATCAGCTCCAGACCCGGCTTGATCTCGGGAGAATGTCCGAGGTGTTACTCGACGACGATGTTCATGGCGGCATGGACGGTCTGGATCTGCAGGACATGGTCAGCGAGGTTAAGGACATCCAGCAGGCCCTGCTGGATCCGGATTTCGATCCCTCTCTGGAAGAGGAGCCGCCTGCTGCCGGCCCACCCTCTTCCACAGGAGATCATTACTATGTCAAATTCGATACCATCGGAGCCGAGGTCCTGCCGGACAACCCCGACGTCACCACGGACCAGCCGCCTGATTTTCTTGTCCTGGATCCTGTGGGCGGGGAGGAGAGACTGCCTGCGGCTGCCGGTCTGCAGCTCGTGGCCGAGCCGGACCAGGCCCTGGTACTGGAATCAGCAGCAGAGGCCGTTCTGGCAACGGGAAACCTGCTGCAAAACGATGTCCCGGCTGATGGGCGGCTTGCCGTAACCGGGGTGGAAATAGGCGGCGTAAGCTATACCATTGCCCCTGGTCAGACCGTGACCCATACCACGCCCATGGGTGGCCGGCTGACCGTGTCCAGTGATGGATCGTACACCTATTCCATCCAGGGTGGTATCCTGCACGAAAATCGTGGTCAGGGCGACGGGCTGCCCGATCAGGAAACCTTTGTCTATACAGTGAGTGATGGCGATGGTGACTCCACCACCAGCACCCTCACTGTCCATATCCTTGATTCCGCTCCCCATGCCAGGCCGGACAGCAACATGATCATGGAAGCCGGGGAACAGGATGGTGCGACAAGCGTTGGCGGCAACCTGATTTTTGGCTGGGACGATGGGCGCTATGAGCCGGCGGCCGAAGACAGCCAGGGTGCTGATCAGGGGTTGCGCCTGGTCCTGGTGGAAGGTGATCTGGCTCCCGGGGAGACCTTTGCCCTCGATACTCCCCTGACCACTGCTCTTGGCGGCACCATTATCTTCCACAGCGATGGAAGCTATCTCTATACCGCCCCGGACCGGGTCGATAATCCCCTGGATGGCGATGGCCATAACCAACCGATTTCGGAACAGTTTACATACACGGTGGAGGACCGGGATGGCAGCCCGGCCAGTGCGGTCCTCACCGTGACCGTGCTCGACAATGAACCAGAGGCTGTTCAGGACAGTTATTCCGTGCAAGAGGGGTCAGGTAGTCAGCTTCGCGGCAATGTGCTGGAAAACGATCAGGCCGGGGCTGACGGGGCCCTGCATCTTGTTGGGGTCAGCGGCGATTTCGGTCCCGGTGTGAGCTTTGCCCTGAATACAGAGCTGGCAACAGCCCAGGGAGGAACCATCATCTTTCAGGATGACGGCCAGTTCACCTATACTCCACCGGCCGACATCGACCACGGAGACCTGATTCCGGACCGGGAGCTCTTTTTCGTTCAGGTGGAAGACGGCGATGGCTCGCGGGATACCTCCACTCTGTCGATCACGCTCACCGATGATCAGCCCTCCTTCACCATGACGCCGACGATCCATCTTGCCAACGAAACCGGCAACAGCCTGACCGCGGATCTTGGTATTGCTTTTGGTGCTGATGGAGCGGCTCCGCTCGGGGAGTCCCTCCAGCTTGTCGGGACAACCGATGCTCACGGTTACGTGGTGGACAACGCCGGACGCCAGCTTACCTCGGACGGCCAGCCCCTGATTTATCAGGAGGATGATCCGTCCACTCTGAGAGCGGTGCGGGCATTTGACCACCACCCGGTCTTTACGGTCAATGTTGATTCTGAAACCGCGACCTGGACAGTGTCCCTGGATGCAGCCAATAGCCTGGACCACATCCTGGTTCAGGATATCGGCGAAACCGTGAACGCGGAAAATCCTCTGGAGCTGCATTTCGATGGTCCGGTGAGTTTCATAAGCGCCACCCTGGAGGGTCTTGACAGCGTGGCTGTCATGAACACGATCTACAGCGAGCAGGCTGTCTGGACCGCCTATCTGGAAGGTGAACAGGTTGCCTCCGGAGTTGTGGACGGTGATCTTCTGCTGGGCCAGGAACAGGTGCTGACCGTCGACCTGGCCCAGGCCGGATCACTTTTTGACACAGTGGTGCTGGAGTATAATGACGCGCCGGTGGCTCTGGCGGGAGCCTACAGGGTTGTCTCGGTCAGCAGCGAAATGAATTATGCGCTCAGCTATGAAGTGGTGGCAACCGATGGGGACGGAGACACGGTCTCAGGTCGGCTCAATGTGGTGTTGGACGGAGACGGAGATCTTATCGGGACCCATGGTTCGGATGTGATCGGTGACAGCCCGGAAGGAGACATTCTCGCTGGCGGCGACGGGGATGATATCCTGTTCGGGGGTGATGCCGAGGGCCTGTCAGGAGCCGGTGTCGATACCAGGGCCGGCGATGGGGTGGCCGACTCCTCCGATCCTGGCAGCGATCTTTTTGCCGATGACGGTGGTGACCTGCTCGTCGATGGCACCAGTGATCCCGGGGATACCAGCGTGGATGACCTGGTGCCCCCGCCTGATCCCACCGTGTAGAGGTTACGTCCTTTGGTTGCTGCCCGGGTTGGGAGCTCTCAGCCCTGCTCTGTTCCATGGAGGAGCAGGGCCAGGTTCAGGCGGCCGCGGGTCCCGGTCTTGGCGTAGATGGCGCTCAGATGCGCCTTGACTGTTCGCTCCGTAATTTCCAACCTGTGGGCAATCTGCGGGTTGGTGAGCCCGAGGGCAACCAGCGAGGCTATCTGGAACTCCCGGTCGGAGAGTTCGGGCAGGATCCTGTCCCTCCGCGATCCGGCCGCTGTTTCCGGGCTTCTGCTCGCTCCTTTTCCTTCACCAATCGACGTCCGGATCAGGTGACCCATCAGCTGCTGTCCCACCCATACCGAGCCGGTGAGAATCACCCGCACCGCCTCCTGGAGTCTGGCCGGGGCAATGTAGGTGTTGGCATATCCCACCACCCCGAGACGGAGCAGGGCCAGCCCCTCGTCGTTGTCCGGCCGGTCGGAGAGTACAAAGAGTCGGCAATGCGTCATATTGCCACAGATCCGGCCGACGGTTTTCAGGTCCACCATGGTCCTGTGCAGCAGGAGAAGGTCTGGTTGTGTTTCGCGAAGCAGGATATCCAGATCCCTGAGGGTCGAGGCGTGGAAGATCTCATGTCGGTCGGAGAGGGGCTCCTGCCACCGCCGGCGCACCGGATCGCGGTCACTGCAGATAATGAGGTTCATCGCGCGCTATCTCTCCCGCAGTGCCAGCATCTTCGCCCGGAGCATGGGCTTTAGCAGGTAGGAGAGGATGGTCTTTTTCCCGGTCAGGATATCCACGGTGACCACCATGCCCGGGATGATGGGCAGGGGGTTGTCGGCCGGGCCGAGGTAGTTGCGGTCGGTCCGCAGCCGGACAATATAAAAGCTGCCTCCCTTCCCGTCGGTGATCGAGTCGGCACTGATGTGCTCGAGCCTTGCTTCAAGGCCGCCGTAGACAGTGAAATCATAGGCCGTGAACTTGACCATGGCCCTCTGATCCGGGTGGAGAAAGGCGATGTCGGCCGGCTTGATCTTTGCCTCAATGAGCAGGGTATCCTCCAGGGGGACGATCTCGATCAGGTCCATTCCCGGCTTGATGACCCCGCCCACGGTGTTGACCAGGATCCGGTTGACCGTTCCTCGTACCGGCGAGCGTACCGCCGTCCGTTTGAGCCGGTCCATGAGGGCTATCGAGGTTGCCGAGAGTTCTTCCAGCCGGGCATAGGCCTCGCCAAGTTCTGTTTTGGCCTTGTTGGCAAAGGCGAGTCGTTTCTCTTTGAGCGCCTGTTCGGCCTCGACGATCCGGGAACGGGCCCGGGGAATGGCCAGTCGGGTCGATTCGATCTCGCCCTGCATCTGGCTGAGCTGGCGCTCCAGTTGCAGGACCTCCACCATGGAAACCGCTCCATCCTTCATCAGCGGCCGGGTCATCTGCAGCTCTTTTTGCAGCAGTTCCCGGGTCCGGGTTAGTTCCCTCAGCCTGGCTTTCAGCTCTGTCACCTCCTGCTGCCGCTGACGGAGCTGTTCCTTGAGGACCTGCAGGGAGGCGGCCAGTTCCTTTTGTCTCGAGGCATGGAGCTGTTGTTCACGTTCAACGATAGCAGGCATCTCCCGGGCCACTTCTTCCGGGACCTCAAAGGAAACCTGATTGATTTCGGCTTCCAGACGGGCGATCCTGGCCTTCAGGGCCAGGGTCTGGATATGGCTTTCCTGGTACGGAGCTGAAAATCTGGTTTCGTCGATGCGCAGCAGCAGCTGTCCCTTTTCCACCACATCGCCCACTTGGACCAGGATCTCCGAGAGGATGCCGCCCTCAAGATTCTGGATCACCTGTACCTGGCGGGAGGGAATGACTTTACCGGTGGCCCGGGTGACTTCCTCTATCTCGGAATTGGCAGCCCAGTAGATGGCCAGGGCGAAAAAGAGCACCACCGTCCACAGGATGATCCGGCCTCCGCGGGGCGACTGGACGAGAATAGCTGTGCGGATATCGGTTACCATGTCCACGTCGCGGGCCGGCATCCGTCGGAATATACCGGGAGGTTTTTTCCGGTCCGGTTGTTTTTCTGTTCTGGCCATGGTTCGTTTACAGGCTCAGTTGTCCGGTCTTGAGCGCTTCCAGCACCCGGCTCCGGGATCCGTCGGCAACCACGGTACCTTTATCGATTACGATGATCCTGTCCACCAGGTCAAGCAGGGAGGCCCGGTGGGTGATAAGGATCAGGGTCTTGGGGGCCAGGAGGGTGGCCAGGCGGGTCTTGAGGTGCGATTCGGTTCGGTTGTCCATGGCGCTCGATGGCTCGTCCAGCACCAGGACCGGTGGATCGTGGAGCAGTGCCCGCGCCATGGCCACGGTCTGGCGCTGGCCACCGGACAGACCGCTCCCCTGTTCGCCGGTCTCCATGTCAAAACCCATTGGGTGGTGATTGACGATTTCAGTGACTCCGGCCAGTTCCGCTGCCCGTAGGACGGTGTCGTCGTCCACATCGGGTGATCCAAGAATGATGTTGTCGCGGATGGTGCCCCGAAAGAGGACGATGTCCTGGGGTACGTAGCCGATGACGCGTCGTAGCTGGGCCGGATCGATCTGCCGGATATCGGTCCCGTCCATGCAGACCAGGCCCGCGGTCGGTTGGTAGAGGCCGAGCAGGAGCTTGCCCAGGGTGGTCTTACCCGAGCCGATGGGGCCGATGATGCCCACTTTCTCCCCGGGATTGATGGAGAGGGTAATGTTTTTCAGGGTTTCCACCTTCTGGTCCGGATAGGCAAAGTCAACCTGCTTCAGGCTGATAGCACCGCGAAAGGTGGCCCGGTGGAGAAAGTTTATTCCTGCAGGCCGTTCCTCCGGCAGGGCCATGATCCGGTTCAAGGTCTGCAGGGCGGCCCGGGCCCTGTGGAACCGCGTGGCCAGGCTGACAACCTGGGACATGGGCGCCACGGCCTGGCGCGTCAGAATTACCAGGGCGATGAGACCGCCCTGGGTCAGCTCACCGGCAGCGATCCGGTATACTCCGGCAACAACCACTCCCACCACGGTCATGTTGAGGATGAAATTGGCCACATGGTTGACCGACGAGGAAAGGAACCTGGCCCTGGCACTCCATGTGGCAATGTAGGAGACCGCTTCCTCCCAGGCACGCTGGAGCTGGCCTTCGGCACCGAGCATCTTGATGGTCTCGATACCTGACAGACCCTCGACCAGGATACCGTTTTTCTGGGCCGCGGCGGAGAAACTTTTTTCCACGGCTTTTTTCAGGGGAACCTGGATCAGGATCGCGTAGAGGAGCAGGAGAACGATGGCCCCCGCGTGGATCAGTGCGACAGGGCCGCCCAGGTACCAGATCGCGCCCAGAGCCAGGAACATGAAAGGCAGGTCGATGAGTGCGGTGATGGAGAAGGAGGTGATGAAGTCGCGGATCGATTCAAACTGTTCCAGGTTTTTGGCAAAGGCGCCGACGGATTTGGGACGAAACTCCATTCGCAACCCGAGCACCTTTGCAAACAACATGGCCGACAGTCGCAGGTTGGCCTTTTTGCCGGCTTCGTCTATAAAATAGCTGCGCAGACCCCGCATGACGAGGTTAAAGAAGTAGACCACGCCGATCCCGGTCGCCAGGACCCAGAGGGTTTCGAAGGCATTGTTGGGGATGACGCGGTCATAGACATTCAGGGTGAAAAACGGCCCGGCCAGGCCGAAGACATTTATCAGGAACGAGGCGATCAACACATCGCGATAGATACGCCAGGAGCGAGCCAGGGTGGACCAGAACCAGTGTCCTGGTCTTTCCTCGCCCGATGGGTCCATGGTTTCCTGCCGGTTGCGGAATCTTGGGCGGACAAAGATGGCATAGCCGGTATAGAGATCCTCCAGTTCGCCGCAGGCGAAGGTTTCTTCGCCCATTCCGGTTTCCGGCAACAATGCAGTGATTCGCTGTTTGTCCCGGTCGATCTCCAGGGCGATACAGGCCCGGTGACCGTTAAGCAGCAGTACCGCCGGCAGTTCCAGGTTGGTCATGGAGTCCAGGGGCCGTTTGACGACCCGGGACGCCATTCCGGCCCGCTCGGCCGCCCTGGAGAAAAGCTCCACGGTAAGCCGGTTTCGTACCAGCGGCAGACCGGCCCGCAGCGCGGTCCTCGAGGCCGGACAGCCGTGGATCCGGGCCAGCTGGACCAGGCAGTCGGTCAGAGGGTCGTCAAAAGTATCGGTATCGCTGCCCGGGGTCCATTTAGTATCCGGTCCGGCAGCCGTGGCAACGGTCATGGTCTCGGGTTGGTTGGGTGTTGTTGTGCAGGGCGAGGTTGCATGCTACTATGATTTAAGCACAAGGACAGTGGTTGGTCAAATACTCTTTGGGAGATCAATATGTTATATGTCGAGCGAGATGAACAGGGAAAGATTGTCGCCATCTGTCGGCAACCCGGAGACCGGGCCGTGGAAGCAAAGGAGCTCCTGGATCCTGAGGTGCTCGAGTTTCTCTGCTCTTCCGGGGAAAAGGACGCACTGTCCCGGCTTCTCTCTCTTTCAGATAACAGTATCATCCGTGTCCTTGAAGACCTGATTGATCTGCTGGTGCGCAAAAAGGTTATCCTCTTTACTGAACTTCCCGAGGAGGCCCAGAAAAAAATCCAGGATCGCAAGCAGTTGCGGCGCAGGATGAGCCGGGATCCGCTCATGGTGGACGACATTCTGTGAGTTTGGAGCTTGCTGGTGACCTCTCTCTTCAGGCTATCTCCCGTGGATGGTCCAGATAGTATCCCTGGAGACCATCCAGGCTCAGTCCACTCAGCAGGAGATGCTGATCTTTTGTTTCCACTCCTTCTCCATGGACCGCGATGCCCAGGCTGTGGGCCACGCTGCACAGCGAATGGATGAAGAAATGGCTGTCACTGCCCGCTGATACCAGCTCCCGGGTAAAGGCCCGGTCGATTTTGACATAATCGGGCTGGAGACTCTTCAGATAGCCGAAATTGGCAAATCCCTGGCCAAAATGGTCAATGCCGTAACCATGGCCCAGGTCGCGGATCCGACGGCCCAGTTCGGCCAGAAGTTCCAGGTGCCGGACCGCGGAAAATTCCGTAAACTCGAAGATGAACCGTGGCCTGTCCCGGCTGTCTTCTTCCAGCCTGGCAAGTAACCAGTTCGTAAACGGTCTGTCGGCCAGTGAGACGGGGGAGATGTTGATTGCCAGCTGGTCTGCTCCGGCCTCATCTCTGGTCAGTGCCATGGCTTTTTCCACCACACTCCTGTCCAGCCGGGTGATCAGGCCCAACCGGTGGGTCAGAGGGACAAACTGTTCGGCCCGGAGCAGTCCTCCGTCACTTTTTCGCAAACGTGCCAGTATTTCGCGGTGAAGGATTCGCTGCGGATCATCCAGGGCTACGCAGGCCTGGCCGAACAGGACAATGTCTTCTTCGGCAATGGCCTGTTCCAGAACCTTTTTCCAGCCGATCCGGCCCCGGGTAAGATCTTCTGTTCGTGAGGGGATCCGGCGGATCACCCACTGGTTCGGTCCCTTGCTGGAGGCTGCCTGCATGGCGGAGTCGGCACCGGCCAGGAGGGTGGAAAACGATGTCTTTTTGGTAAAGACCACTCCGCCGATGGAGCCCGTGCCTGCCAGGGGATGGTGTTTCTCTCCCAGGTCCCATAATCGCTGGCAGATGGCGTCGGCCACCTGGCTGGCCTCATCCAGGCCGGTATCCGGGAGAAAGACCCCGAAATCACCGCCGGTGAGCCGGGCCACGGCAGCCCCGGGAATATCTTCGGTTCCCGTCCGGAGGATATCGGCCACGGTCTGGATCCGCGCATCGCCAGCCTTAAACCCCTTTTTTTCGTTGAGCTCTCTGAGCCCTGTTATGTGGACCAGGAGAAAGGTCCCCCGGATCTCGGTCCCGGGCCGGTCTGTCCGACTGACGACCTGGTTTTCCAGGTAGCGGCGGTTGCCCAGTCTGGTGAGGGGGTCGCTGTAGGCCTGACGACGCAGCTGCTGTGCGGTCCTGGCCTGTTCTTCGAACATGGTCTTGACCCGCAGAGTCATCTGGTTCATGGCCTGGACAACCTGGCGCAGTTCACGGGTTCTGGGTATGGGCTCCTGGATTTCAAACCGGCGTTGGCTGAGGGCTCGGGCCTGGTCTTCCACCCTGGCAAGAGGCCTGAGCAGCAGGCGCAGGCCTATGCCGCCTGCAAGGCAGGCCAGGGCGGCCAGGAGCAGGTACCAGCACGTCATGCTGACCGTGGTGTCCCACAGAGAGATGTAGGCAAATCCCGGATGACTTTCCACCACGATGGTTCCGGCCTGGAACCAGCCATCCATGACTCTGGCCGTGGCACGGGGCGGTTCCAGGGGCACAAGGTGGATGAACCATGGGGGAACGGTGTCCAGGGCCACCTCCATGGACCTTTTGACCCGGATCAGGCCATCCAGGTCCTTTAGAACGATGAGCCGGTAGTACCCGCGGTCAAAGATGGTGTTGATGATGGTCTCGGCTGCGGCTATGTCATCCTGGGCCGAGTAGGCGGAAATGGTCAGGCCCAGAGAGGTAGCAGTGTCTTGGGCATGGGACTGGAGCTGCTGCTGGAGATATGTTTTGGTGGCCTGCAGCCGGGTCACCCAGCTCACCGTGAACAGGGTCAGGATCAGGATCAGGATGAAGAGGAGAAGCTGGCGGTATAATGTCATGGAAGGCCTCGCTTAAAACAATCCTTTGGGAAGTCGGTTGAGTACGTCCTGCCAGCGACTGAGCCGGTCGCTGGGGCCGACAAACCGGCCCTGGCCCCGCTGTTTGGCCAGCCACAGGCCGGTGCCGTTGAAACTGTACACCGGTAGCAGATCACGGCGCCGGGAAGCCGGTTTGATGGTTTTGTCCAGGTTGTCGAGGATGAGGGGTTCACTGCCCGGAGCCGGATAGTAGGTTACTACCATATGGGCCAGGTTGTAGCGCAGCGCCTTGACATAGGTAAGGGTGAGATGTTTGTCCGGGATGCCCAGGGCACGGAGGGTAAAGTACTTGGCCATGGCAAAGTCCTCGCAGTCGCCGCCGCCACTGGCAAGGAATTCCACCGGTGTAGCCCAGTAATCCTTTTTTTTCCAGTGGACGGTATCGTCGACAAAGTCCAGCCGGTTGAAAAAATCATTAACCTTCTCCAGTTTTTCGCGCGCATTTTTGCTGGTGTCTTGGTTGATCAGTTCGACCCACTGGTGCAGCCGTTCTCCGGCCTCTGGGCCATATCGGCGTCGGGCCGCTTCCAGGACAGAGGAATTCAGGGAAAACCTTTCGGACAAGGCCAGGGAGGGAGAGATTCCCTGCAGGGTCACAGCCAGAAGGAGGAGGATGAGAGCGGTTGCGTGCCACCAGGGTGCCATGATGGACGGCGGACAGAAAGAAACCCTGACCGCACCATGATGGTGCCGGTGGTGGACCGGGGGGCCGCCGGGAACAGGTGGTTGATCAGTCCTGTTTTTTTTCAGAGTTCTGGTCGTGGGTGTCAATACGGGCTTCCCGGGGCCACTTGAGCCCCAGTGTCTGGACTAACCTGCCGGAACTGTTCAGAATGCGGCAGCAGGCATAGATGAAGTCATACCGGGCATGGACCAGGTCGCGCTCCGCGTCGATCCGTTCGGCTTCGGCATCAAGAACGTCGAGCAGCGTCCGGCGGCCAATATTCCACTGTTTGGTATAGGAGCGGGCCGTTGCCCTGCTGGCCTGGACCCGGGTTTCCAGAAACGGCAGCCGCTCCTGCACACTCTGATAGGCCATCCAGGAGAGACGGATGGACTCAATAATCTGGCGGCGAATGTTGTTGCGCAGTTCTCTCGCTTCCTGGACCAGGTGGCTGGTTTCCAGTCTGCTGGCATGATCCCTTCCGCCCCGGAAGAGATTGTAACGCAACCGGACCATGGCAACCAGGTCGTCCTGTCTGCTGTCACCGGCATCGAATTCTTTATTCCATTTTCGATCCACTTCCAGGTCGATCCGGGGCAGAAGGGAACTTTTGGCCACCCTGGCCCTGGCCTGGCTGGCAGCAAGGTCGGCTTCGGCGGATTTCAGACTGGGATGCTGTCGCAGAGCCATGGCCTGGGCCTTTTCCAGGTCCGTCGGCAGTTCCTGGTCCAGGTGAGGTGGCTGGACAAGTTTTCCCGGCAGGTGACCGACCAGGGCCTGGTAGCTGGTTTTCGCATCCATCAGGTTGGTCCGGGCGATAATTTCGTTTGCCTGGGCCAGGGCGAGGCGACCGGTGATCTGCTCCATATCGGTTCGGGTGGAAATTCCGGACTCGCTGCGCAATCTGATTTGATCGCTTATTCGCTGGTGTAGAACGAGATTTTCCCTGGCCAGTTCGAGTAGTTCCTGCTGGCGGAGGACGTTGAGGTAGACTCTTGACGCCTTTAGCGCTATGTTTTCTGAAATGGCCTGGAGTCGAAAGGACGCAGCCCTGCTTCTGGATTGCTGTTGCCTGGTTTCATTGAGAGTGGCGAAACCGGCAAAAAGATTCTGACGCAGGCTGATGGTAAGCTCCTGCGGATTGATGTCCGAGCCTCCGGGTTCGTATACCCGGCCGGTGCCGCTGCCGGCCAGGATATCCACAGAGGGAAAGTAATCGGCTCTGGCTCGGGTCACCTGGGTTGCCACGGCCTCGCGGCTGTGAACCGCGGAGCGGACCTCGGGGTGGTTGTGGAGTATGGAGCCGACGGCTTCGACCAGGGTTTCCGCCCCCAGGGGTACCGGTCCGGCGAGGAGTCGGGTTGTCATGGTCAGGCAGGCTGTGACGATAAAGAGTGTGGTTCTGTTCAAGTAAGTCTCCTGCGAACAAAAAGAGGCATCGGGGATCCGGTGCATTGTTCAGGGAAAAGCTCAATGATCGAGACGTGTTGTCTGCATTGTCGCACGTCCCTGACAGGTGGTCAATTTTTTTTTGCAGTTGAGCGGAGCAAGGAGTTTTTTTTGAAGGGAGACCGGTCGAGATCACCCACCATGTTGAAGAAACATCAGGAGCCATCACCACTGGGTCAGGGACTGGCCGAGATTTTTGACCGTCGCAGCTGGAGGGTCCAGTGGGGCCTGGTCGGACTGGCCCGGGACTGGTCCTCCATTGTCGGGGAGACTGTGTCCGCCCGGAGCATGCCGGCTTTTTTCCGCCGTGATGTTTTATGGATCTATGTCTCCAGTCCCATCTGGATGCAACAGCTTCAGTTGCAGAAGCAGGATCTGCTGGACCGGATCCGCCGGTACTTGAGTCAGGATGAGGTGGCTGATCTGCGTTGGCTGCTCTTTCCCCCTGAACTGCTGCCCGAGAATGAGCACCGGGAGCCTGAGGCAACTCCTGAGAGAAAGTTGACGCCTGGGGAGGAGGAGAGCTTCCGGACCATGGTTTCCGGTATTGCAGATCCGGAGAGCCAGGAGGCCTTGTTTCGGTTGTGGCTCGCCTCCCGCAAAAAAGGGCTGTCCGGGAGAAATGATGGGTGATTTTCAGCCCGTGGGTTGATCCTGGCGCTACGCCTGTCTTGCCTGGAGCCTGTAAATAGTATTATATGATCACCCAGTGGATCCGGTACTGGTTTATCCGTATACATATCCATTGTTTCCAAGGATGATTTTTTCGAGTTGAGATCATAACCTATGAAAAACATAATAGAACTAATCGGAAACACCCCGCTGGTCCCCATTGTCCGGCTGGCAGCCGGCCACAGGGCCACGGTGGTCGGCAAGCTGGAATCCCGCAATCCCGGCGGCTCGGTCAAAGACCGGATAGCCCTGTCACTCATCGAAGCAGGGGAAAAAAGCGGCGAGCTGACCCGGGACAAAATCGTGCTCGAGGCCACCAGCGGCAACACAGGTATTGGCCTGGCCATGGTCTGCGCTGCCAAGGGGTATCGCTGTCAGCTCGTCATGCCCGAGTCGGCCAGTGTGGAGCGGCGGCAGATCATGCAGGCCTACGGCGCTGAAATCATCCTTACCCCGGCCAGGCGGTCCACCGATGGAGCCATTGAAAAGGTCTACGCCATGGCCCGCGAACATCCGGAACTTTACTATCTCACCGATCAGTTCAATAATCCCGCCAACTGGCAGGCCCATTACCAGACCACCGGGCCCGAGATCTGGGAGCAGACCGGCGGCCGGGTAACCGACATCATCACCACCCTGGGGACCTCGGGAACTGCCATGGGGTTGTGCCGCTGGTTCGCCGAGCATCATCCGGAGGTGCGGGTGATCGCAGTGGAGCCTTATTATGGCCACAAAATACAGGGGCTCAAGAATATGAAGGAGTCGTATCGTCCCGGTATTTTCGACAAGTCCCTGCCCTACAAGATCGTCAACGTGGCCGACGACGATGCCTTCGAGATGGCGAGAATGCTGGCCCGGGAAGAGGGTATTTTTGTCGGCATGAGTTCAGGGGCGGCCATGGTAGCGGCCCTGGAGCGGGCCGGAGAACTCGATCGGGGGGTGGTGGTGGCCATTTTACCCGATGGCGGTGAGCGCTATCTCAGCACCCCGTTGTTCGTTTCGCAGGCCAGGCGGGAAAAAAAGCGCTCTTCTCTTCGATTCTACAACACCATGGCCAGGAAGAAGCAACCCTTTGAGCCGCTTGCCAAGAAACGGGTCACCTTCTATGCCTGCGGGCCCACAGCCTATGAACCACCCAACCTGGCCCACTGCCGGCGGCTGGTGGTGGCTGACCTCATGGTTCGCTACCTGGAGCTCAAGGGCTATGAGGTGCAGTCCTACATGAACTTCACCGACCTGGATGACAACACCATTGCCGGGGCGGAAAAGGCCGGCAAGGCTCTCAAAGAGTTCACGGACGGGTATATCCAGGCCTTCAAGGCGGCAGCGGAAAAACTCGGGGTCAAGCAGGCCAGCGGCTATCCCCGGGCCTCCGAGCATGTCGGCGACATGATTGAGATTGCCCATGAACTCATCCATAAGGGGTATGCCTACGAGAAGCATGGCTCGATCTATTTCGATATTTCCAAGTTCAAGCGTTATGGCCGCCTTTCCGGGGTGGACCTGGGTAAGATCAGAGTGGGCCGTACGGTGGATCTGGACGATTATGAAAAGGACAATCCCCGGGACTTCACCCTTCTCAAACGCTCCACTCTGGGAGAATTGAAAAAGGGAATCTTTTTTGAAACCGACTGGGGCAATGTCCGGCCTGGCTGGCATATCGAGTGTTCCGCCATGTCTACCCGGTACCTCGGTGAGACCCTGGATATCCATACTGCCAGCCAGGATCTGATTTTTCCCCACCATGAGAACGAAATCGCCATTGCCGAGGCTCTGACCGGCAAACCGCTGGCCCGGTACTGGCTCCATTCCGGACTGCTGCTCAAGGATGGGCGCAAGATGTCGGCCGAAGCCGGCAACGTGGTCATTCTTGACGAGGTTTTGGAGCGGGGCTACACGGGTCGTGAGGTCCGTTTTCTTCTTCTCGGAGTCCATTACCGAAAGCCACTCCATTTTTCCTATCGCCGACTCGACTCGGTCCGCACTGCCCTGCGCCGCATCGATGAGTTCACCCGCAAGCTGCTCTGTCTGCCGCCGGGACTGCCTCATCCTGAGGTCACCGTGTACGTCTCCCGGCTGGAGAAGCGGTTCTTCGAGGCTATGGATGATGACCTCAACATCTCGGGCGCCATAGGTGCCTTGTTTGATTTTATCAAGCATACCAATCCGGTACTCCAGCAGTCCAGCCTGGATCGGGAACAGAAGAGAGATATATTTGACCTGCTGCGCCGGATCAATTCCGTGCTTGGCATCATGTCGCTTGATCAGTGCCCCCTGGCTCCGGAAATCGACCGCCTCATCAGGGAACGGGAGGAGGCAAGGAAGAAAAAGGACTGGAAGCGGGCTGATGAGGTGCGTGAGGAACTTCAGCGACTCGGCATTACCATCCACGACACCGCCAGCGGGCCGGTCTGGGAACAGGCGGATGTGTGTCGGCTGTGTGACAGGGTGGAACCGTTGCAGAAAAATCTGCCGGCCCTGGAAGAGAGATGAATTGGATATTGATTTCCGCCCAACTCCCCGGTACATTAACAGATCCACCCGCCCGACGGGTTCGGATCGGGACAAGAAAAAAAGTAATTGCGCCAGTAGCTCAGCAGGATAGAGCAGCGGACTTCTAATCCGCAGGTCGGGGGTTCGAATCCTCCCTGGCGCGCCAGAGGCTACGCAGGCCCGGCCAGGAAGTTTTTCCCGGCCGGGCTTTTTTTGTGGCCGGAATGCGGAGGGCGGCAGTGACACCTTCGGGAATATTTCCCGGAGGGAAGGGGCCTGATTCATTGAGTTCCAGTGATCACGGCCTCTTCCAATATCGTTGATCTGTATGGGCGAAAGAAATTGCAGTATTGTGTCAGTGCCGGAAAAGAGCCAGGATCTGTTTATCGGTTTGATCAGGGAGTTGATTTCTTCTACACTGTAAGTGTAAGGACAAGGGCCGGTCGGACCGGGCAGAGGCTCTCTCTCCAGTTTGCCACAGGATCAGCAGAATATAATTCTCGACTTATTGACCTGCTGCCACGTTGAAATGTTTCCCCGGCAACCTGCCTCCATTGTTTTTTGTGAAATCCTGCCATCCTGGCCGGGATGATCTTGCCCTCATGCTCTGTAAGGGAGCAGCTCTGCATGAAGTCTATCATTGTCACGGTTTTATCATTTGTTCTGCCTCTTTTTCTCTGTACCCTGTCCGATGCGGTTGCGGGTGAGAAACCGGCTTCTTTACGGGTGGGGATTTACCAGAACCCACCCAAGCTCTATCTCGATGGCAACGGTGATCCGGCAGGATTTTTTCCGGCCGTTCTTGAGGATATCGCCCGCAGCGAAGGGTGGGATATTCAGTATATACCATGTGTCTGGGCCCAGTGTTTGCAAGAGTTGGAGAGGGGCTCTCTGGACCTGATGATGGATGTGGCCCATACTCCGGAACGGGCCCGCCGGTTTGATTTCAACCGGGAGGTGGTTCTTGGAAACTGGTCTGTTGTTTATGTACTGGATGGAACTGGTGTTCGTTCCATCCTTGATCTGGACCGGAAAAAGGTCGCGGTGGTCCGGGGGTCTTTTCAACAGAGTCGTCTCCAGGAAGATGCCGGGGCTTTTGGTATCAAACCGGTTTTTTTGGAGATGGACAGTATGATCGGCGTCTTTGCCGCTGTGGAAAATGGTGTTGCCGATGCCGGGGTGGTCAATAGGCTTTTTGGAGCCCAGCAGATGCGTAATTTCGGCCTTTGCGAGACCAGCGTCGTGCTCTATCCCTCTCGACTTATGTTTGCCGCTCCCAGAGGAGAAAACCGGCATATTCTTGATCGTATTGACACTCGTCTGGTCGAATTAAAGAAGGATCCTGGTTCCGTTTATTACCAGGCACTGGAAAAAATCATGGCGCCGGCCAAAAAGGTCTCCCGCTTCCTGTCGGGACTCACTGCGGCGCAGTTGTCCTGGCTGGCTGATCACCCTCAGATAACCATTGCCATAAACAAGGCCTGGCCTCCCATGGACTATGTGGACGGTCAGGGTGTTCCCCGGGGCGTGGGAGTGGATTTCATCGCTGCTCTGAACCGGCGCCTGGGCAATATCCTCAAAATCGTGCCGCTTTCCTGGGGGGAAATGTATAGCGCGGTCAGGGAAAAGCGGGTCGACGCCTTGATGGATATCACTCCGCGACCGGAGCGAGACCCCTATTTCAATTTTACCAGGCCTTACCTGGTGGTGCCCCAGGTTATCTTCGCCCCGTCCAACGGGCCTTATTACGACAAGCTTGCCGACCTGGATGGTCGTAGCGTGGCAGTGGAGCGTGATTTTTTTCTTGTCAGGATCCTGCGTGACAGTTGGCCGTCGATCAGGGTGCTGGAGTTCGGCTCCACCAGCGATGCCCTGGATGCAGTGATCAAGGGTGAGGCGGACGCCTTTGTAGGTAACCGGGCCGTGGCCATGTACATTATGGAGCGGGAGCTCATTGCCGGGCTCAGGGCCATGGGAAAGGTCGAAGAGGTGGCCTCGGTCAACGCCATTGGTGTCCGTAAGGACTGGCCTGTCCTGCGCGATATCCTTCAGGCCGCCCTTGATGACATGAATCGGGATGAAGTCAGCGGTATTCTGAGGAAATGGCTGGGTGGCGATTCTGAAGAGCCGGGCATAACCATTTCTTTTTCCGCCGGGGAAAAAGCCTGGATCCGGGAACACCCTGTCCTGCGCCTGGGATATGATGTCGCAAGACCTCCGGTGGAATATCTGGATGGCCAGGGCCGCTTTGTCGGTATTTCAGCGGATTTCATGACCCTGATCGGCGAAATTATCGGGGTCAGGATCGATCCGGCCCCGCCTGACAGCTGGTCCGCGACCATGGAAAAGATCAGGCAGGGTCAGCTCGATATCCTTTCGGCGGCAGCTCCGACACCGGGCAGAAAGAAATTTTTGCGCTTTACAGAACCCTATCTCCATTTTCCCATGGTTATCGTTACCGGCCGGGAAGCACCATATATCGGCAGACTCGATAATTTGCAGGGCCACAGGGTTGCGGTGGTCAGGAAGTACGTGAGCCATGAGATTCTTGCGACCAGCCATCCGCAACTGACCCTGCTTCCGGTCGATGATGTGCGGGCCGGGCTCCATGCCGTCTCCAGGGGGGCGGCCTATGCCTTTGTCGGCAATTTGGCTACTATCAGTCATGTTATCGGCCGCGAGGGGCTGGCCAATCTCAAGGTCTCCGGAGAAACACCTTACAGCTTTGATCTTTCTGTAGCGGTTCGCGGCGATGAGCCTGTGCTTGCTGGTCTCATGAGAAAGGCCGTGGCCGCCATTCCCGAAGAAAAGCGCAACGCCATCTATCAGCGCTGGATGGCGGTTACTTATGAGCGAAGGGTCGATTATACTCTTTTGTGGAAGATTGCCGCCGGTGCATTTCTGGTTGTTTTGGCGGTTTTTTTCTGGAATCGGCGGCTGGCCCGGGAAGTGTCTCTTCGACAGGTGGCTGAGCGGAAACTGATGGCGGCCAGAGACATAGCCGAGTCCGCCAGCAGGGTCAAGAGTGCATTCCTGGCAAGCATGTCGCATGAGTTGCGCACTCCACTTAACTCGATTATCGGTTTTACCGGTATTCTTCTTAAAGAGCTGGCCGGACCGCTCAACATGGAGCAGAAAAAACAGCTCAAAATGGTGCAGGGCAGCGCCCGACATCTTTTGCAGCTTATAAATGATGTGCTTGACATATCGAAGATTGAGGCTGGGGAGGTATCTCTTTCCATGAGTTCTTTCAGCTTGCGCGATCTGATCGGAGAGGTGGTTGAATCGCTCTTGCCCCTCGCGCGTCAGAAAGGGCTTTCCCTGGAGGTGGATATCGACTCCGGAATCGATCGGATAATCAGTGACAAGCGTCGGGTTCGTCAGGTGCTGATCAATCTGGTCAATAACGCAATCAAGTTCACTGACCACGGGAAGGTCCGCATCGACTGCGTCCGGCGCGGGAAGTGGGTTGATGTGATGGTAACCGACACTGGTATCGGTATCCGGGCAGAGGATCTCGAACAACTCTTTGTACCTTTTCAGCAGCTGGACGCCGGAATAACCCGCCAGTATGGAGGTACCGGACTGGGGTTGTCGATTTGCAAACGCGTTGTTGAAATGATTGGCGGTACAGTATCTGTGCAGAGCACGTACGGGCAGGGATCCAGGTTTACATTCACCATACCGCTGGCAGGAGAACATGGGCATGGGGCAGAAAAAAATTCTGGTCATCGAGGATAACGAGCAGAATCTCTACCTGGTCACTTTTCTGCTCGAAGCGGCTGGTTTTTCGGTTCTTCAGGCGCGTGACGGTCGTCAGGGTCTTGCGGTGGCGGTTGCCGAACATCCGGATCTTGTCCTCCTTGATATTCAGTTGCCGGAGATGGATGGTTATGAAGTGGCCCGGCGATTGAAACAGCAGTCGGCGACCGCGGCTATTCCCATCGTCGCCGTAACCTCCTACGCCATGGCCGGCGACCGGGAAGCAGTTCTGGCTGCCGGTTCGGAGGGCTATATCGAAAAACCTATTGATCCTGATACGTTTGTTGTACAGGTTCAGCAATATCTCACCTGACGGGAGGAAGCATGAATGAGCAGAATCCTCGTTGTTGAAGACCATTACGAAAGCCGCTACATGCTGGAGCGACTCCTTGTCGCCCGGGGTCACCAGGTTGTCTGTGCTGCAGACGGGGCCGAGGCTCTGGATCTGGCCCGGAGGGAAATGCCTGAGATGATCATTTCAGACATCATGATGCCGGGGATGAACGGATTCAGGTTGTGCCGGGAGGTAAAAAATGACCCCCGTCTCAGAGATGTTCCCTTTGTTTTTTATACGGCCACCTTTGTAGACAAGGAGGACGAGGAGCTGGCCATGAGTCTGGGAGCCTCCCGTTTCATCATCAAACCGGCAGAAGGTGAACGGTTTGTCGAGATGCTTGACGAGGTTCTGGAAGAGCAACGCCGGGGAGAGCTTGCGGTGCCGGTTGCGCCTCTGGAAGATGAAGAAACTCTTCTGCGCCTGTATGACAGCAGTGTAACCCGTAAACTTGCGGAGACTGTGGAAAAACTGCAGGAAGAACAGCGGGCTCTGGCAGAATCGGAGAGGCGGCTGAGGGAAGCCGAGGAGATTGCGGGTCTGGGGCACTGGGCACTTGACCTGGAGAGTAATGAAATGCGGTGGTCCGACGAGCTGTACCGGATTCTCGGCCTGGCCCCTCAGCTTGGTGATGCATCGCGCAGCGTTTTTTTCAGCCGTATTCATCCCCAGGATCGAGAACTGGTCGAGAACATGCACCGTAATTCACAGGAAAAAAAGACCCGTTACGAAATCGAGTATCGTCTCGTGCCAGGTGAAGGCCTTATCCGATGGGTTCATGAACGGGGGCAGACCATTTTCGATGACGAGGGGCGACCGATCTGCTCCATGGGTACGGTGCAGGACATCTCAGAGCGTAAACAGGCCGAGGAGGCCCTGGTCCGCAGCGAACAGAAGTACCGCTCTCTGTTTGATACGGCCCTGGACATGATCCACATCGTTGATCCACAGGGAGTGATACAGGATGTCAATCCGGTGGAGTTGACGACTTTGGGTTATGAGAGGGAAAACTATGTGGGGCGTGCCCTGGTGGAGATTCTCCATCCGCAGGAACGGGACCGGGTGGCGGCCATTTTTCGGGAGCTTCTTGAGGGCAGGGAGTCGGCCACCTATGAAACTGTCTATCTGAGCGCTGACGGAGATCATGTTTTTGTCGAGGTCAACACGGTTGTTCAGGTTGAAGATGGGCAGGTGGTCAATCTGCGCTCCATCAGCCGCAATATCACCAGGCGTAGACAACAGGAACAGCGGCAGAGAAAGTTGGAGGCGCAGCTGGCCCAGGCTCGGAAGTTGGAGGCCATTGGCACGCTTGCCGGTGGTATCGCTCATGATTTCAATAACATCCTTACGGCCATCCTTGGTTATGGCGAGATGGTTTTTCGTGAACTGCCGCCAGACAGCGAGGCCTGGCGGCAGCAGAGTATGGTCCTTGAGGCCGGTCACCGGGCCCGGAAACTTGTCCAGCAGATCCTGATGTTCAGCCGGCAGGGTGAAGAGGAAGTCTATCGTGTACGGCCTGATCAGGTCGTCAAAGAGGCTCTGAGGCTATTGCGGCTCTCTGTTCCGGACACGGTGCAGATTTGTGAAGACATCCGGAACTCCGGGATGATTCTGGCCGACACAACCCGGCTGCACCAGGTGGTTATGAATCTTTGTGTCAATGGAATCCAGGCTATGGCGGAGGGTGGAGGGCGGTTGAGTGTCTCTTTGAATCCGGTGGATGTGGAGGCCGCGGATGTTCCGGGTCTGTCCTCTGACCTGCCAACCGGGCATTTCGTTCGCCTGGAGGTTGGCGATACGGGATGCGGTATGGGGCGCGAAATCCGGGAAAAGATTTTTGATCCCTATTTTACCACCAGGCCGCAGGGAGAAGGGACCGGCCTGGGGCTGGCCATTGTGAACAGTGTAATTCAGTGCCTGGGCGGGCATCTGGTGGTGTACAGTGAAAAGGGTATCGGAACAGCTTTTCATGTTTATCTGCCCCGGGTGACCAGCACCAGGGAGAGTGGCATGCTTGCCGACGGGCTTTTTCAGTCAGGAGGCAGGGAGCGGGTGATGGTGGTCGATGACCAGCAGGAAATGGCCCTGATGACACAAAGAATGTTGGTGGAGCTTGGTTATGATGCCGCTGTCCACACCAGTCCGACCGAGGCCCTGGCAGCCGTTGCGGGTCATCCGGACCGGTATGATCTGCTGATCACCGACACCGCGATGCCGGTCATGAATGGTGCTGAGCTGGCCCGGAAGGTTCGCAGGTATAAAGCGGATATTCCGGTTCTCCTGGTGGCCGGCTTTGGTGATCCCGATATTCGTCAACAGGCCGTTGAGATCGGTAGAGCCTCCTGTATCTCGAAGCCTGTGATGTTTCGCGACCTGGCCCGGAAGATACAGGAACTCCTTGGTGCCGGTAAGGCCGCCTGATAACGGTCCGGTTTTGGAGCCTTCCCGGGGGCGATCAGCCTGGCGGCCAGTTCATGTCCCGGCCACCGAGGATATGCATGTGAATGTGGAAGACCGTCTGGCCGGCCTGTTCCCCGTTGTTGAAGACCACCCGGAAGTGGTCGATACCTTCTTTCCTGGCAACCTCGCTGCCGACCCGCATGAGCCTGCCGATCAGCTGTTCATCTTCCGCGGCCACATCCGCTGGTCCGCTGATATGTTTCTTGGGTATGACCAGGAAGTGGACCGGCGCCTGGGGCGCAATGTCGCGAAAGGCCAGGATTTCCTCGTCTTCATGGAGGATGTCGGCGGGAATGTCTCCTTTGATGATCTTGCAGAACAGGCAGTTGTCAGGCATACCATTTCCTCGTCAGCATTGGGTTGAACCGGGCATCCGGGCCGGGAGCCTGCCTGGTCCGGATGGATTATTATATCATGTGGCAATTATAAAAGATTTTGACGAGATAACCACATGATTTTTACTGGTCTGATGACAAAGCTCCCTGTGGTGCCCTCTGTCCCTCAGTTACGGACGGATTGCGGCCTGCGGGGCGGGCAAGGCCTGTTTTGTGGCCCTGGGCCTGATGCTGATACGCAGTATGCCCTCGGTAGCGGTGACAGCGGTGGGTTCCAGGGCAAGGGAGAGGAGCATTTCTCCTGTTGAGGTTGTAAAGGGTGTGATGGTGTTCAGGGGCAGGGGATAGGACCTGTTGCCCAGGGCGGCCAGCAGGGGAAACAGGGTCGTACCGGCGGAACCGCTTCGATCTTGGGGTGGCATCTTGAAGCGCGGCGTCAGGTAGAGGATTTTCTTTTCCGGGGCGAATTTGAGATCGAGGTCGCAGGAAACTCCCATGGTCAGGGTTCCCACCTTCAGGCGCACGGTCTGGCCGCCCACCCTGGTACGGATGCTGACATCGCGACCGGCGATCATGGTGTCCAGCGACAGGAAGTTGTCGTGGATCTGGAACCGGTCGATGGCGCGGATTTCTATTGATCCATCAAAAGAAACGTTTTCCGGCGTAAAAGAGAGCGGCAGCAGCGAGCGCAGGGTTTGGAGAATGGTGGCCTGAGGGATGGTGATGGTCATGGATTGCTGGCTGGCCGCGGCCGGCGGGCACGATATCACAAGGAAGATGGCCGGGAACAGAATAAAGATGCGCAAAAAGGACATGACAGGGTCCTGGAGTTTGTAGTTTTATGCCAATGATCTCTTCCCGGCAGGATAATGGAAAACCAAAAGGTGTGCAATTGGAGAGTTTGTCGGATAAAAGGGTGGTCCTGCGGGTGGCCTCGGAGTGCGCTCTGGAGGGAGCTCCGGAGGCCCTGACCCGACAGATTAAGAAGAATCTGACCATCAAAAATCCCAGGTATCTGGCCGCCCGGCGCTACTCGCGGTGGATCGGCCGGGATCTCAAGCCCGAGCTCTACTTTTTTCGGGAGGAGGACGACGCACTCTTCTTTCCAAGGGGCTATGGCAACCGGGCCGTGCAGCTCTGCCGACAGCTGATCGGACAGGCTCCGGAGATCATCGATCAACGCCGGCTGCTTGAGCCGCTGGACTTGGAATTTTCAGGCCTCCTCCGACCCTACCAGGAGCAGGCCGTGCAGGCGGTGGTCCAGCGCTCTTTTGGGGTGCTTGAGGCCGGCACCGGCTCAGGAAAAACCGTCATGGCCCTGGCCGTGGTTGCGGCAAGACAGCAGCCGACCATTATTCTGGTCCATTCCAAAGAGCTGCTCCACCAGTGGCGGGAACGGATTCGCACCTTCCTCGGCCTGGAACCTGGCCTGGCCGGGGACGGCCGGTTCGATCCCCGGCCGGTGACCGTGGCCATTGTCAATACGGCCCGCAGGCGGCTGCCGCAGCTCACTCCCCTTTTCGGCCAGCTTATTGTCGATGAATGTCATCGGGTGCCGGCCAGCCTGTTCACCGATGTGGTCAGTGGTTTTGACGCCCATTTCATGCTCGGGCTCTCGGCCACCGCCTTTCGCCGGGAAGACGGGATGACCCGGATGATCTACTGCTACATGGGCGATCGGGTCCATGCGGTGGACCCTGGTGTGCTTGCTGCCAGCGGTGCCGTGATCCGTCCCGAGCTCGTCCAGAAGGAAACCGGCTTCAGCTGCGGCTACCGCGGTGAGTATGCCAAACTGATCAAGGCGCTGGTGGCCGATGAACAGCGCAACGATCAGATAGCCGATGATATCGCCAGGCTGGTGCGGGACGGCCACCAGGGAACGGTGCTGGTGGTATCGGACAGGGTCGCTCACTGCGAGACCCTGCGCCGCAAGCTGTACCGCCGGAAAGTGGATGCGGCCCTGCTCACCGGCAGGGTTCCTCCGGAGCTGCGGGCCAGAATCGTCCGTGAGGTGCAGGAGGGTCAGGTGCCGGTGTTGATCTCCACGGTTCAGCTCATCGGCGAGGGGTTTGACTGTCCGGGTCTCTCCACCCTGGTCCTGGCCACACCCATCAAGTTCGAGGGACGGCTGTTGCAAGTGGTGGGGAGGATTATGCGTCCAGCAGAGGGCAAGAAGGCTCTGGTGATCGATTATGTGGATGTACAGGTTCCGACCCTTCGCCGCTCTGCCTCGGCCCGGACCGAGGTGTTTGCCCGCTGGTAGGTCGAACCCGTTCCACCATCAGGCAGGTCTGGTGGTAATCTCCTTGTCTTTTTGTTTTTTCTTGTGTACTATTTGTCGATTTATAGTTTGGTGCTCAAGCGCGAAGCCGTCTTCGCGCTTTTTCTGTTTTCAGGCTCCCGGATCGATGTGGAGCCGTTTTTGTAAGGATATTATGCAGCAGGACAAGATCAGAAACGTGGCCATCATTGCCCACGTCGACCATGGCAAGACAACCCTCGTGGATCAGCTTTTTCGCCAGAGCGGCATGTTTCGTGATAATCAGCAGGTGGCCGAGCGGCTCATGGATTCCATGGATCTGGAGCGCGAGCGCGGGATAACCATTGCCTCCAAAAATGGCTCGTACAAGTATGGCGGCTATCAGATAAACATCATCGATACCCCGGGCCATGCCGATTTCGGGGGCCAGGTGGAACGTGTCCTGCGCATGGCCGATGGGGCGCTCCTGCTGGTGGATGCCCAGGAAGGTCCCATGCCCCAGACCTTCTTCGTGGTCAAGAAAGCCCTGGCCGCCAACCTCCCTATCCTGGTGGTGGTCAACAAGATCGACAAGGACGCGGCCCGCTGTGAATGGTGTGTGGACCAGGTCTTTGATTTGCTCGGCCGTCTTGATGCTCCGGATGAAACCCTTGATTTTCCAGTGGTTTACGGCTCGGCAAAGGAGGGCTTCATGGTCGCGGATCCCGACGATCCCGTGGTGCCTGGCAAGGGGATGGAGCTGATCTCCGAAATGATCGTCAACCACGTGCCGCCGCCAGCCGGTGACCCGGAGGCGCCGCTGCAGCTCCAGATCAACACCATCGATTATTCGCCCTACCTGGGTCGGCTCGGTATCGGCAAGGTGGTCAACGGAACTCTGAATCTCAATGATTCGGTGGTGGTGGCCCGCCGTGACGGCTCGATCAAACCGGTACGGATTAACAAGATCTTCGGTTTTGCCGGCAACATGCAGGTGCCGCTGGAGCAGGCGGTTACCGGCAACATCGTGGCTGTGGCCGGCATGGATGATGTCACGGTCGGCGTGACCTTCACTGACCCGGACGATCCCCGTCCGCTGCCTCTGATCGAGATTGATCCGCCGACCATCTCCATGAACTTCATCCCCAATGATTCGCCTTTTGCCGGCCAGGATGGCAAATTCGTTACTTCGCGTCACCTGGAAGAGCGCTTGTCGCGGGAGATCCTTGCCGACGTGGCCCTGCAGGTGGAGCCGCTTACCGATGGGGTGGGTTTCCGGGTTTCAGGCCGGGGTGAGCTCCATCTCTCCATCCTGATCGAAAAGATGCGCCGGGAAGGCTACGAGTTCCAGGTCACCCGGCCCCATGTCATCATGCGGGAGGAGAACGGCAGGACCATGGAGCCCTACGAGGAGCTGACCGTGGACGTGGATGAGCAGTACCAGGGCGTGGTGATCGAGAAACTGGGCAAGCTGAAAGGGGTTCTTGAGGACATGCAGGTCGAAAACCAGATGACCCGCATGAAGTTCAAGGTGCCCACCCGCGGTCTTCTGGGTTACCGTTCCGAGTTCATGACCGATACCCGCGGCATGGGGGTGATGAACTACGTGTTCGCCGAATGGGGACCTTATGCCGGCGAGATCCAGAACCGAAGCAACGGGGTGATGATCGTCAAGGAGAACTGTACCAGCGTGGCCTATGCCCTGTTCAACCTCCAGGATCGGGGTGTCCTTTTTGTCGGTCCCGGTGAGGAGCTGTACAAGGGGCAGATCATTGGTGAGCATTGCCGGCCGGCCGACCTGGTGGTCAATCCGGCCAAGGGTAAGAAGCTGACCAATATGCGGGCTTCGGGTTCCGACGAAGCGGTGATCCTCACCCCGCCGCGGGAAATGAGTCTGGAAGACTGTATCGCCTACATCAACGATGATGAACTTGTCGAGATTACGCCGAAAGTCATAAGGCTGCGTAAAAGCAGGGATGCTAAAATCCGGGCGTGACCCGGGCGTTTTGTCAGTTTGGGCCTGTGGACAGCCCTGGCGGACAGGAATGACAATTTCAGAGACAACCTCATATAAAAAAAATCGTGTTCTAGCGCATATACTATGAAAGATCTGATCCTGGTCGGAATTGCCCTGCTGGCTGGAATTGGGGCCCTGGTTCTGTTTCTGCGACGCTCGGGTGACGACTGCGCCCCCTGACTGCTGATGTATGGCTCCATAGGTGTGGGGCTGGCGGTCTATATCGTGCTCAAGGCGCTTTTGTAACAGTCGCAGGCCGTTGAAAAACCGGTGTGCTTTAAATTGTTTTTCAAAAGTCTGGCGGGATAGGACGGTGACGGAATGGGGGTACTGTTGCTTCAGTACCGGTTGCTGAAGTAATCGCTGAGAATCAGGCCGTGGTCAAAGACCAGGTCCGGTAATTGGTCGCGGGTGAATATTTTTGCTTGCCGGGCATCGTCCCCGCCCCGGGGGGTGCCGTTGGCCGTGGCGATGAAAACCGTGGAGACCGTGTGCTGTCGCGGATCCCGTTTCGGGTCCGAATAGGTGTGGAACTGGCGAACCAGGACCACATCCAGTCCGGTTTCCTCTTTTGCCTCGCGGATGGCCGCCTCTTCAAAAGACTCCCCGTAGTCGACAAATCCTCCGGGCAGGGCCCAGCCAAAAGGTGGATTTTTTCGCTCGATCAGGGCAATACCTTTCCCGGTTTCGATGATAATATCCACCGTGGGCACCGGATTTCTGTAGACGGGTATTTCAGCCCCGCATCGGGGGCATTTTACGGCAGACACAGGCTTCTGATCTCCTCCCAGCTCGATACGGTGGACAGTTGGTGCTTCCCTTTGTTCCAGGGCTGGGAAAAGACGATGGGGGTAATGCCGTATTTCGGCAGTTGCAGACAGGTCTCGGCCCGGTCGTCGATGAACCACTCCAGGCCCCGGCCCTTGATGTGTCGTGGCTTGTCGTCATGGGCGCCCATGGCGATAATGTGAATTCGCGGCAGGGTCGAGGGCGGCAGAATCGTGGCCAGCCATTCACGGACCGGTTCGGGTTGGGGTCGTGCCGTGACCAGGGTGAGTGGTGCTGTTTCGCTCAGCTCTCCCAGGACCTCCACTGATCCGGGCATGGGCTTGAGACCGATACCCACCGAGTCCTGCAGGATTTTCATGAATATAGCCTGGATTGCCGAAGGATCCATGGCCAGGCACTCCTCTACCTCGAAGCTGGTGATATCCTCGAGCCGGATATCGCACCGGCCATACTCCTCGCAAGCCAGCCTGAGAAATGCTTCGGCTGTATCCGCCACCACCCCGTCAAAATCAAAGCCAAGCCGGGCCGGATCTATAGTCCCGCTAACCATTCCGGGAGCTGCTGTCCTGTTCATCGTACATGGCCTCCAGGCGCCGAACGCGCTGGACAAGATTCTCATTCACCGGGGTTGGGATGCCGAGTTTTTTCCCCAGGGCAACCACGGCCCCGTTGATGGCTCCAATCTCGGTGGGTTTTTTGTTCCGGACATCCTGGAGCATGGAAGAGACGTTATGCCGGGTCTGGCGGCAGACCTGGAAAACCGACCGCACGGGATCGGTTTCCACCTCGATTCCCAGGGCTCTGGCCACAGACACTGCTTCGGCCACGGCCTTTTTCATGGGTTCGCGCAAGGAGCAGGAAGTCAGAAGCTGGCCGTTTGTCCGGTTGTAGATGGCACTGAGCGCGTTGATGCCCACATTGATGAAAAGCTTGTGCCAGATATATTTTTCCGGATTATCCGTGCAGCGGCTCTGGAAGCCGGCCTCCTCGAACATTCTGGCCAGCGAGCGAAGTCTCCCGGTGGCTTCGGGGGTCGACTGGTCAAGCAATCCGAAACGGGTGAGGCCGCTGCCACCGTGGCGTACCCGGCCTTCCCCCTCCAGGGTCGCCCCTTCCGAGGTGATCCCGACCGCCGCTATCCCTCGGCTCTGCCGGAGAATATCCGGGTGGAGGATACCATTCTGCATACCGATGACCAGGGTGTCCGGGGTGATCATCGGGCTGGCATGATCCAGGCATGCCCGAAGGGTGGCTGTCTTGGTGCAGCAGATCAGAATGTCACAGGCAGAAATGTCTGCAGGACGGGCTGTGACTTTCACAGGAACCGACACGGAACGAACATTTTCCTTGAGCAGGATACCGGCCCGGTTTAAGCGCTCTGCTCGGTCCGGCCTGTAATCAAGGAGCCAGAGCCTTGTCGGGCTCTGGCTCACCCGGGTTTGAAGAAAGAGAGTGACACGGGCCGTCAGAAGGGAACCAAGGGCTCCTGGCCCGGCAATCACTATTGTCATGGTTGTCTATTTTATGGTCGCGTCTTCGATAATCGCCTTGTACATGTATCCGGCCCCGAAATCACGGTCAGCGTGCAGGGTGCCCTCGGCCTCGATCACGGAACCGATGGCCGGATCCGCCTGGGTTGTGAGCACCAGGTCATGGCTGTTTTCCAGTGGCGAGCCGCTGCCGTCCTGGATGTGGACCCAGTTTTTGCCCATAATTGCCCGGGAGACCTTCATGACCTTGCCCCGGACCTTGACCTGCTTGTTGTTGAGTTCCTTTGCCTTGGCGAAAATTTCACCCACTGTGTAGGCGTTGTCGCCTTTGGCCTTTTCCACCTTGATATCAGCCGATGGGACCACGGCCCCGCTGGCCCCGGGAGAAGCTGCCATGGCTGCCGCGTCCATGGTCAGGTCACCACCGATCCCCATGTTTGCGTGGGGATTTGCCATTCCGGTCTCGGCCTGGAGAGCAGCGGCAAAGGAGTTGTCATCTCCGCCGGTACCTCCCATCATGGAGGCGCCTCCACCCATCTGGTGTGGATCGGAGGCCATGCCTCCCTCGCCGATACCGGAAGAAAAGACAATGGTTTCAAACGTGCGGCCCAGGGTTTTGGACTCAAAGTTGGCCATAACCATACCTGGCATGGCCGTGATTTCTTTGCCCACTTCGACCTTGGCCTGGGGAACAGCGACCCATATTTTTCCCTGGCTCGTCTCAAGGTTGATATAGGTGTAGCCGGCGGCGTTCATCGCTTCCAGGACTTTACCCTTGATGGGTTTGCCATCCAGGCCCATTTCCGGTGCAGGGACATTATTTTCTCCTGTCGTGGCTGCGTCAAAGGCAAAAGCCGGGGTGGCAAGAAAAGCAAACAGGATGGCCCCGCATAAAAACCTATGAGGATACTTCATTGATTTCTCCATTATGTTAGAACGAATGAGAGTTTCTTCCGAGTTGGAAGCGCTGTGCAGCAACAACGTCTGTTGCATGGTTACAGTTTCTACATATACGATTTCACGTCATCCCTGTCAACCATCACGGTGAGGGTTGTGACAGATACCGGTAATGGGCGGCAATTTCCCGGGCCCAGATCCGGTAACCTCGCGTGGACAGGTGGACTCCGTCGTCCAGAAAACACGGTTTGGTGATGGGCAGGCAGTACTGCGTAAACGGTTCGACCAGGTCGAGAAAATGACAACCAGCCTCCCGGCATATGGATTCCAGTGCCTGGTTGACCATGACAATGTCGTCCCTGGCGGGACAGGAGAGGGCCATGGGCAGCATGGAGGTCAGGGTCAGTTTCGTTTCCGGGCAGAGATTCTGTATTCTGGGCAACATGCTGCGGTAGATTGCGGGAAAGTAGTGGTTGCCCTGGAGCAGGTTGTTGGTTCCGCACATGATGAGGATTGCGTCGGCTTCCACGCTGGTAACCTCGTTTCCTATGCGGACGGAAAGATCTTCCACAGTCTCGCCGGCAAGGCCGCGATTGACAACATTGACCTCTGGCAACAGCGCTGGCCAGTCGCCAAATTCTATCAGGGAATCACCGATAAGTAGCAAAGTATCCATAAACGTCTCCTGGGTAATGCTGGCTGAGGTGTCGGACAGGTTAACGCCCACCATGTCTTGATTGAAGGACCACACAGCCCATGGGCGCGACCCTGGCCCTGGTGCCGGGCAGGACAACCGGGGCCAGGTCTGGTTTGAGTATATGGCTGGTGGAGCGGCTGTCGGCGGTGTCTATGATTTTGTGCCAGACCCGCCCGATTCTGGGTTCGGGAGGGGGCGGGACCAGAAAGTGCTCGAAGGTGGTCCGGTGGCCGTTGAGCATGACAAAGAAATCGTCATCACCTTCTTGAGGCAAAGTGGCGCCGTTTAAAGTAAATGCGAGGATCCTGGCCTGTTCGGACCAGTCCTGCATGCCCGGTTCTCTGGCCTGCCAGATAATTTCCTCGACCTGGGGTGGATGATCGGGGTCACTGCCGGGCACGAAGAAATCGTCTCTCCGGAAGATAGGGTGGGCTTTTCGCAAGGCAATGAGGTCTTGGAAAAATCGGTGCATGGACTGATTTTTTTTCTTCAGTCCCCAGTCGATCCAGGATATTTCGTTGTCCTGGCACCAGGCATTGTTGTTGCCGCGCTGGGTCCTGCAGAATTCGTCCCCGGCCACCAGCATGGGTACCCCCTGGGAGAGAAAGAGGATCACCGCCATGGTGCGGATGCGCCGGCGCCGCAGTTCGTTGATCGTCGGGTCACCTGTCTCGCCCTCGACGCCGGAGTTCCAGCTTATGTTGTTGTTCTCCCCGTCCCGGTTGTCCTCGCCGTTCATCCTGTTGTGTTTTTTGTCGTAGCTCACCAGATCCCAGAGGGTGAATCCGTCGTGGCTGGTAATGAAGTTGATGGAGTTGCATGGTCTCCGGTCGCTGTGCTGGTAGAGGTCCGAACTGCCGGCGATGCGGGTGGCCAGATGGGGCACCGAGCCGGGCAGGCCGCACATGAAGGCCCGGACATCGTCCCTGAAGCGGCCGTTCCATTCAGCCCAGCGCGGGTGGGTGGAAAAGCTGCCCACCTGGTAGAGCCCGGCTGCGTCCCAGGCCTCGGCAATGATCTTGGTATCGGCGAGAACCGGATCCTCGGCGATCATTTCCACCACCGGTGGGTTGGCCAGCACCTGGCCCTGCTGGTCTCGGCCCAGGATCGAGGCCAGGTCGAACCGGAAACCGTCCACGTGCATCTCCACCACCCACCAGTGCAGGGAATCCATGATCAGGCTCCGGACAACGGGGTGGTTGCAGTTACAGGTGTTGCCGCAGCCGGAAAAGTTGAGATAAGCCCTGGTCCATGGGTCGAGCAGGTAATAGATGGTGTTGTCGATACCTTTGAAATGCAAGGTCGGCCCCTGGGCTCCGCCTTCGGCTGTGTGGTTGTAGACCATGTCGAGAATCACCTCGATTCCGGCCCGGTGCAGGGTCTTGACCATGTCCCGGAATTCATCGAGGACCCGGGCGGGATCACTGGCATAGCCGCTTTTGGGAGCGAAAAAGGAGAGAGGGTTGTAGCCCCAGAAGTCCTTGAGCTGTTCTCCCGTATCCGGATTGCGGAAAATGCACTGGTTCTCGTCAAACTCAGTGACCGGCATGAGTTCCACTGCCGTGATTCCCAGCTCGCGAAGGTAGTCACTTTGCTCGGCCACCCCGCGAAATGTGCCGGGATGAGCCACTCCGGAGGAGGGGTGGCGAGTGAAGCCGCGGACATGCATTTCATAGATAATGGTATCTTTGAGCGGTCTGGCCAGTGGCCGGTCGCCTTCCCAGTCATAGCAGGTATCCGGGACCAGGCTGCAGGGGGTCTGGCCCAGACAGAAACGTTGTTTGCCCCAGGATGCCGGACGGATGGCCCGGGCGTACGGGTCCAGGAGGACCAGCCGGTCATCGAACCGGTGGCCGCTGCCATCTGGATCGTAAGGACCTGAGAGCCGGAAACCATAGAAAAAGCTCTCTGGAAGCTCCTGGAGTAAAATGTGCCATACATCTCCGGTCTTGTTGATTTTTGGGTCAAGTGGGACTTCTGTGCGCAGGAGGCCGGCTGTGGTTTCCTGTTCAACGATAAGGGAAACCTGTTCTGCATGGCGGGAAAACAGGGCGAAGTTGATTCCGTACGGCAGGCGGGAAGCTCCCAGGGGCATCGGAAGCCCGGGTTGGGCCGCAAGGCTGTTTTTCATCTTGACTTGATAATGGTTATTATTATATACTTATTGCATGGAGTAAGAGAATCAGGTACTACCTTACCCGGTTTCGTATCCCGGCGCCATGTCAGTCGTGGCGGCAACGGGGGAGCCACCATAACCATGTGGAGGAATTATGGGATTTTTCAAAAAAATCGGCCTGTCCGATCATCCGACCATTGACTGGGAAATGACCCCTGAATACACCTTTGGAACTTTTGAGAGCTGGGGTGGCAAGGAGCGGGTTCGCAGCAAACGTGAACGGATCTATTATTTTTTTATTGACAACTGGGGCGAGAGGCCCAGGCTTTGTCTTATGGAGCGCGGCATCCGCCATGCCCGGGTGGTGGCTGAGATCCAGGCCCCCCGTGACATGGTTCAGCACTGTGTGGACAGTCAGGGCAAGGTGGCACTTTTTGAGCGCAGTTTTGGTATTAGCGATCAGCTCAGAAAGTGGCTTGAGGAAAACATCATTAAGACCGGTGATGTCTCCCGGGTTGTGGTTCTCGAAGAGGAAAAAGGCGAGGTGCTTGGTGATGCCCGTCTGCCTTCCCGCCGGGATCCACTTCCGGAAGGACTGCGTTGTGTGGAACTGCCGTCCCAGCCCTGCGAGCTGAGCGAGGAGGACGTGAGCAGTCTTGTCAGGGCCCATGATTTTGTCGATACGGACCGCAATCCCGAGGGGAATTTTGTCAGCTACCTTGTGGATAATCATGATCATCTCACGGTATCCGACCGGGTGACCGGGCTCATGTGGATGCGCACCGGGATCGATATCATGAGCCACCGGATGATGAAAAAAGAGATCGAGCGCATCAACCGGGAGGAGTTTGCCGGCTTTTCCGACTGGCGCCTGCCCACCATGGCTGAGGCCATGTCGCTGATGCAGCGGGAAAAAAGTGAACGCGACCAGTTTCTGCATCCCTGTTTCTCCGCCGAACAGCCCTTTATTTTTGTTGCTGCCACCCGCAGTCCTGGAGGGTACTGGTTTGTGGACTATAAGCAGGGGAGAGCCTTCTGGTCCTCGGGAACCATCCCTGGTGGTTTCGGGCGTCTGTGCCGGACGGAAAAAAGCGGCTGCCCGGCGAGAAAGCAGTTGAAGTATTGATTACCAAATTGTAAATATAACGAGGTGGCAATACGATATGAACTGAATTGGAGCATGGTCCAGTGAAACATCGCATACTGGTTGTTGATGACGAGGAACAGATACGTTTGATGCTCAGGCAGATGCTTGAGCAGGAGGGGTATGAGGTGCATACCGCGGAAAACGGGGAGCAGGGTATGGATCTGGTCTGTCGTTATTCCTTTGATCTGGTGATCACGGACATGATTATGCCGGTGAAAGACGGGCTCAAGTTCATCATGGAGCTGGTGCGGGATTATCCGGATCTCAGGATCCTGGCCATCTCCGGTGGCGGGGCCATCAAGGCGGAACGGTATTTGACCATGGCCGGCTATCTGGGCGATATCGCCACCCTGGAGAAACCGTTCAAGCGTGAGACCCTGCTGGACATGGTACGGGAGCAGCTCGCCAAGGTATAGGGCGGCCTTGAGGTGCCATCCTCTTTTCAGTTTGTTGTTCAGGGAAAGGGCAGGCGATTTTGCTTGTCCTTTTTTGTTTGATGAGCTTTCTGCGGATCCATGTTCAGTTGAGCGTGGCCTCTTTTTTCTGTTTCTTTTCGGTCTCGGCCCGGACCAGCTGGAGCTGCTGTTTGCGTTTAAATCCGTATTCCACCAGCCGTTTAAGGTCATCCCACATGGTTTCGCTGCCCATGATGGCAACGATTATGGAGTCGCTGCCGCGGGTAAACATGCCCACGTACGTCTGACGGGCTGCATTGGTATAGCCGGTCTTCCCGCCTACCGCTCCTTTGATCCGCCACAGGGCCTTGTTATGGTTTGTCAGCACCTGGCCGTATGAAGTCCGCACTTTGGTCCGGTTGATCCGGCTGGCAAATTCTTCATCCTGCATCACGTGGCGAAAAAGCTGAGCCAGGTCCCGGGCCGTGGATTGCTGTCCCCTGGCGGTCAGTCCAGTGGCGGTCCGACAGATCGTATTTTTGGCTCCCCACAGCCGGGCCCTCAGCGTCATCATTTCGGCGAATTCTTTTTCGCTGCCGGCAATGTTTTCGGCCAGGGCCACACTGGCATCGTTTGCCGAGGCCAGCAGCACCGCATCGATAAGGTCAGAGGCTTGATAGGTTTTGCGCGGATCAAGGTATATTTTGGATCGGGGCATGCGTGCGGCCTGTTGGCTGACCTTGATTGATTGTTTATTTTTGAGTGATTTCAAGGCGATCATGCCAGTGATGATTTTTATGGTCGAGGCCGGCTGCCTGGGCACATCGGCGTTTTTGGCAAAAATGGTGTCCCCGGTTCTGGCGTCGATGACAATGGCACTGCGGGCACTGATTTTTTTTCTGATACTTGGGATATAACCCCTGACAGCTTTTCCGACCCTGGCCTTTACCGGCCTGATGTCGCCCTTTTTGCCCAGGGTGATGATTTGAGTGGTTGGTGTTGATGTGCTTTTGCCGGGCGAGCGCTTGGCGGTCGCTGGTTTTTGTTTTGCAGTGGCGGTGAGGACAGGGATTTGCGCCCCATGGCTCACCGGTTTAACAGGGGAGAACAGGAAACAGATAATGAAAAAAAAGAAAAAGGTGACCTGGAGGCGGTTCATTGAAGATATGCTGATTTAGGTAAGAAGTATCCCTGAGTATCCGGGAATTGTTATATGGAGAAGAGGTCGCTGTCAAGGGTTTTGCCCTGGTTTGGAACAGTTTTGGTTTCCATGAGTCCCATTACAGTTTGACATTGCGCCTGTTTCAGGTAATATCCTGAGGGTTTACCGTGAACCGGCTTTGTCTGGCCGAACAGGCCCGGAGCGGACCGATATTGAACGCCATCTGGTTTGCCGTATCGATTACAGGAGAAAACATGGGGGCTGAAACTACTGCAGACCTGCACAGGGACCAGACAGCGCATCTGCCTGTTGTTGTCCGGGATTGCCGGACGCTCAATGATCTGCTTGATGTCACCTGCCGTCGCTTTGCCGGCCAGGCGGCCGTTGGCATGGCCCTGGAACAGCCTTTAACCTATGACGAATTTTACCGGCGCGTGCTCCTGGTTGCCGCCAGGCTCCAGGAAATGGGGATTTCCCATGGTGACCGGGTGGCTATTCTGGCGGAAAATTCCCATAACTGGGTCACAGCCTACATGGCCATTGTCCGTCTCGGTGCAGCCGCTGTTCCCATACTCCCGGATCTGCCCGAGGCCGATGTTCATCATATTCTTGGCGAGATGGCGTGCAGGGTCCTTTTCATAACCCAGCGACAGATTGAAAAGATCTATGATTTGCAGCAGAATCTGGAGCAGGTTGTGACCCTGGACAACTACCATGACCAGTCAGGCGTGGTGGACACCATTCCGTTTTCCTCCTTTCTGGACGAGGCGGATCAGGTCTTTGGCGAGGACTTTGAATCGGGGGCATTATCCTTTCCGGAGGTTCTGGAGGATGATCTGGCTTCCATACTGTACACTTCGGGCACTTCCGGGTTTTCCAAGGCCGTGATGCTCACCCATGCCAATCTCTGCGCCAACGGCTATTCGGCCAGTGGCATAATCGATATCAATCCCGGTTCGGTTTTTCTTTCGGTCCTGCCAATTTCCCATACCTACGAATTCACGGTCGGCTTTATCCTGGCACTCATCAAGGGGGCCCGAATTGTTTACGCAGGCAAGACACCCACTCCGGCAGTGCTGCAGAAGATCTGTGCCCGGGAAAAGCCCCACGTCATGCTGGTGGTTCCCCTGATCCTCGAGAAAATCTACAAGAAGCGGGTTTTACCGGCCATAGAACAGTCCAGGGTGCTGGGATTTTGTTGCCGTTTCCGCATGGGACGGCGCTTTGTCTACCGTAAGATCGTCTCGCGATTGGTCGAATTCTTCGGCGGTCGGCTGCAGATTATGGGGATCGGTGGCGCGGCCCTCAATCCCGAGGTCGAGGTGTTTCTCCGGGAGGGCAACTTTCCCTACCTGGTGGGCTATGGCCTGACAGAGTCTGCACCGCTCATTTCGGGCGGGCCGGAGAACGACTCCACCATCGCCATAGGTTCTGCCGGAAAGCCTGTGCCCGGGGTGGAGGTCCGTATCGACGATCCTGATCCGGAAACCGGGATCGGCGAGATTCTGGCCACTGGTGAAAATATCATGCAGGGTTACTGGAACGATCCCGAAGCCACCAACGAGGTGTTTACCGATGATGGCTGGTTGCGGACCGGCGACCTGGGCTTTGTCGACGAGACCGGCAACCTGCATATCAGGGGGCGCTGCAAGTCGGTGATTGTCATGGCCAGCGGCGAGAACATCTACCCCGAGGCAATAGAACACAAGCTCAATGCCTATCCGTTTGTTGTGGAGTCCCTGGTCCTGGAAAATAACGGAGTGCTCGAGGCCTGGATCTATCCCGATTACGAGCTGATCGACAACGAGACCCGGGGCCAGAGTCGGACCCAGCGTCATAAGTATATTTCCGGCCTGCTCGACCGGATGCGCTCAGAGGTCAACGCCCAGCTGCCCATCAATTCCAGGCTTTCCAGGATATTGGAGCGAAGGGAGCCCTTTATCAAGACGGCCACCCACAAGATCAAGCGATACCTGTATTCGGCTGAAAACATGCTGCCTTGAGCCCGGGCTCCAGGGTGGTTCCTGCCAGAAAAAGAAAGGAGGAGTGTGTATGAAGAAGATATTCGTGACCAGCGCCCTGATTGGCCTGTTCGCCGCCGGCCCGGTTCATGCCGGCGGATACCGGATTCCGGAGCAGTCGGTCAACTCCCTGGCCAGGGCCGGTGCGTATGTGGCCTATACCCCCAACGCCGATGCCAGTTATTTCAACCCGGCCAACATGTCCTGGCTTGAGGACCGCGGCCTGGTGGATGTCAACCTGATCTATATCAACCTGCCGTCGGTGACCTATACCGATGATATTATTACTGCAAACAACGGTGAATCGAAAGAGGAACATTTTTTTCTCCCCGCCATTTTCGCCGTTTCTCCGGATTACAGCGGTTTTCGGATCGGGTTCAGCCTGGCCTATCCCGGTGGTCTGGCCAAGCAGTGGGACCAGTCATACCCGAAGACCTTTGCCGAGGAGTTTTCCCTCAAGGTGATCGAGCTTGGTTCCAGCGTTTCCTATAAATTCTGCGACAAATTTTCCCTTGGCGGTGGGGTGCGGGTGATCTATTCCGAGGCTACGGTACAGAGTGACGGGCAGATTGACAATACGCTTGGAGGTGTTTTTGCCGGCAGGGACATGGATGGCGACACCTGGGAGCTGGGATTCAACTTGGCTGCTAGTGTCAGACCAGTCAAAGAGTCCAATATTTCGGTGACCTACCGCTCCATGGTGGACCTCGGCTTCGATGGCACGGCTGATCTCTGGCGTTCCATTCCCCTGATTAGCAACGAGGCGACTTACAAAGGTCCAGGCTCGGTGGAGGTTCCACTGCCTGCTGTCCTGACCATTGCCGGCTCGTACACTTTTTTTGACCAGTTGACCGTGGAGTTGGAGTATGACCGGACCTACTGGTCCGAATATGAACACCTGGACTTTATTTACCCCACACCACTTGCCGATCCGATCCTGTACCAGGCATTCGATGACCCTAAACGCAAGGACTGGAAAGACACTGATTCCTGGCGTATCAGCGTCAGTTATGACGTGAATGATGCCCTGACCCTGATGGCCGGTTTTGCCATTGATGAGAATCCGATCCCTGATGCCACCCTGGGTTTCGACCTTCCCGATTCCGACGCGAGGCTCTATTCCCTGGGCTTTCGCTACCGGGTGTCCGAGAGGCTGGATGTCGGTGCAGCCTACCTTTATGACGACAAGGACTCCCGCAGTGTGACCAACGATTATGTGAACGGTACATTTGACGACGGTGGCGCACACCTGGTGAGCGTTGGTTTCAGCTACACGTTGTAGCTGGTTTTTCCGCATTGATTAAGGGGAGACAGGCAGGCCTGTGGGGCCTGTCCGGGCGGAGTGGCCTGGTCACCAGGTTGCTCCGCTTTTTTTGTGCTCATATTTCAGGCTGCACTGGTTTGTAACTCACACCTGGTTTTCAACTTGGCGTTTCTGCATCCTGCTGAATTGGCAAGCGGTTTCAGCCAAGAAGCAGGTTGTTGGCGAAACTGATAATGGGCATGATGACTTTGGAGATTATGCCCAGATAAAAAAGTATCAGCAGGAGGATGAAGCCAAAGGGCTCCAGCCGGGCATAACTGCGGGCCAGGTCCTCTGGCAGCAGGCCCATCAGGACCTTGGAGCCGTCTAATGGGGGGATAGGCAGGCAGTTGAAGACCGCCAGCATGATGTTGATCCAGACCGAGGCCGCAAGCATGCCGGCCAGCGGCTGGAGAACGAACATGGGCAGGATTGGAACCATGATCAGGATTTTGACCAGAATGGCGCTGGCCACGGCAAGCAGCAGGTTGGCCCCCGGCCCGGCCAGGGCCACCAGCAGCATGTCCCTGCGCGGGTCTTTGAAATAGGCAGGGTTGACCGGTACCGGCTTGGCCCAGCCGATTTTCATGATAATAAAGGCAATGACCCCCAGGGGATCCAGGTGCTTGAGCGGGTTGAGGGTCAGGCGGCCGGCGTTTCGAGCCGTGGGGTCTCCCAGACTGTAGGCTACGTACCCATGTGCCAGTTCATGGAAGGTAAGGGCGAAAAGAAAGGGCGGCGCCAGGATGATAAGTTGTTGAATGGTGTGATTGATGTCCATGGTGACCTTAATGCGTTGTGATGGAAAGTTAACATCCTGTTACAGGTAATCATTGTCAGGATGAATGCATCCCAGGGTGGAGAAAATGAAGCTTTACCCCTGCTGTCTCCCTGCTGTTACGTGTCGACTTTTTTCGTTTTGTCGCCATATTGTTCAAGGATAAAATTTTTGGCTATTTTTTTACTGGTTACTTCGCCATTCAGTTGGGTCTCGATCAGGTGGTTGAGCATGGTCCGGTACAGGGGCCCCGGGGGAAAGCCCAGTTTCTGCAGGTCGTGGCCGCTCAGCAAGGGCTGGACCTTGCGCAGATCGGTGACAAAACGGGACACGGCCAGCTGGATATGTTTTTTTCGGGCAATGGCCATCAGGTAGAGCAGTCCTTCGTTGTCCAGATCCTGGAGCAGCCAGTAGATCTCGCTGGGCTTCATGTGCGGACGATGGAGCATGTCGCGGGCGATGCGGTCAGCCGCAGCCTTTTGCCTGACCAGAGTCTTCTCCAGCTTTTCCGGCAGCTCGAACCTTTTACAGAAATTGATCAGCTCCCGGATCCGTGAACGGCTGTAGATGGCCAGCAGGTAGACGATCCATGGTTCACATTTTTCATCGAGATAGAGTAGTTTGAACCAGGAGATTGCCCGGCCCGCCTGGGTGAGGACGTGGACAAACCGACGGTCGATCTTGAGGTTGGGACGCAGGTCCGGCCACAGGAACTGGAACAGATCGAACTGGGCCATGCGCCGCAGGGCCGGGATCGGGTTGTCCTCGGAAAGGATCTGTTTGAGCTCGCTTGAGAACCTGGGGCCGGAGAACCGATCAAAGAGGTTCATCTTCACCGCGTTGCGAATCAGCTTCTCCGTGTGGCGGGTGATGTGGAAGTCGAGCCGCTGTTCGATGCGAATGGCCCGGAAGATCCGGGTGGGGTCTTCGACAAAGCTCAGGTTGTGCAGGACCTGGATACGGCGTTCCCTGAGGTCGTTCTGGGAGCTGAAGAAGTCGATCAGGGTTCCGAAATGCTGCGGGTTGAGATGGATGGCCATGGCATTGATGGTGAAATCCCGGCGGAAAAGATCAAGCTTGATGGAACTCAGCTCCACGGTGGGCATGGCGGCCGGATACTCGTAGTATTCCAGCCGGGCAGTTGCCACGTCCAGTCGCTGGCCGTCCGGAAGAATAACTGTGGCGGTGGCGAATTTTTCATGGGTTCGGACCGCACCGCCGAGGTGTTTGGCCAGTTCTTTTGCAAAACGGATTCCGTTACCTTCGATGACGATATCAATGTCGAGGTTTTTCGTCTGCAGAAGCAGGTCCCTGACAAAGCCGCCCACCACATAGGCGTTGTAGCCCAGGTCCTCGGCTACGGTGCCGATCTCCTGCAGCAGCACCATGATATCCCGGCTCAGGTTTTCCGCCATCAGGTTGCTCAGGTTGCGGGTTCTGGCCGTTGAGGGATGTTCGTCTTCCTGGAGCAGGCCTTTGGGTAAATGGGAAGGATCGCCGATCAGCAGGTTGAGCAGGTCGGTACGGGTAATCACCCCCTTGACCCGTTCGTCCTCCACCACCGGGATCAACCGCTGCCGGTATTCGATGATCAGCTCCTGGATGTCGGCCAGGGTGGCGTCGGGCGGCAGGGTGGCTATCTCGGTGGTCATGTATTCGCTTACCGGCAGGTGGCCAAGCTTGTGAAAGATTGCTTTTTCAACCACCCTCCGCGAGATAAGTCCCAGGACTCCGGCGGGCTCGGTGTTCTTGTCCGGGTCGGCACAATTTTCCACCACCGGCAGAACTGTGATGTTGTAGCGGGTCAGGAGCTGATTGGCCTCCTCGATGCAGACATCAGGGGTTACGGCGATCACTGGCGAGGACATGAGTTCGCCGGCCATGGCCCGGGGTCGTACGTAGCGGTGCAGCAGATGAACCAGTTTGTTTTCTGCTTCAAAAAGAGTCATGTCTCTGATGGTGGCCGAGGCGGCCGAGGCATGGCCGCCGCCACCGAAATCCCGGGCGATGAATCCCGCATTGACCTCAGGAATCCGACTGCGGGCAATGAGGTGGATCCTTTCACCCATCTGGAGCAGGGCAAAGAGGGCATCCAGGTTTTCCATGACCATGAGGCGCCGGGCAATGACCGCGAAGTTGTCTACATATTCGGGCAGGGTCAGCTTGGAGACCGCGATCTCCACCGAGCCAATGGTGTAGGTCGTGGTGTTCTTGATCAGTTCGCCCAGCAGTCCCACCTGGTCCGAGGAGAGGTCGACAGATAGAAACTGGGTGACGATGTCCAGGTTGGCACCCTGCTCAAGCAGCCATGCGGACGCTTCCAGGTCGGCAGGGGTTGTGGTGGAGTAAAGGAACGAACCGGTGTCTTCGTAGATCCCCAGTGCCATCAGGGTGGCTTCCTCTGCGGAGATATCTATCTTCTGCTCGCGAAAGATTCGGGTGAATATGGTGGTGGTGGAGCCCAGCGGCTCGACGATTTCCAGGGACGCATCCATGTCCGAGGGTGAGTCCGGGTGGTGATCGTAAAGGTGGATTTCCAGGTCGTGCCTGGTCAGGCAGCGGGCAAGGGGTCCGATGCGCCGGGCCTGTCGTGTATCCACCACGATGAGACGTTTGATTTTTTCCGCTTCGATATGCTTGAGTTTTTTGAAGTCATAGAGGCTGTGCATTTCCTGGGCCAGGTAAAGCCGTACGTTTTTTTCCTGTGACCCGGCAAAGACCAGCTCGGCCTCGGGATAGAGTTTTCTGGCGGCAATCATGGAGGCCAGTCCGTCGAAATCAGTATTGAGATGGGTGGTGATCACTTCCATGATGGGTATGCCCTCCCTGGATGGGTCTTGGAACCGGTTCGTGCCTGTTCATTCGGGGGCGTTTTCTTCCCTGGTCCGGACTCTGATCAGGGGGACCTGCAGCCTGCGAAGGTCGCTGGTGGTGACGGGGTTGCCGTCCAGTATACATTGCCTGACCAGGGATTCCAGGTTTTCTCCCTGCCTGTCCAGGAAGTTCCGGAGGGCGGGCCCGGGCAGTATGACCCCGCGGGACAGCAGTGTTTCGCCGCGTTCCCGGGCGATGTGGTTGAACAGTTTGACCGTGCACCTGCCGCGATTTTCCGGACCGGGATTCGAGGCGGAATCTGGTGGCTCCGGTTGGCTTCTGAGGGTGCGGTGGCGTCCTCCCCGGCGGAAGATTGCCCCGGCCAGGCCGGGCATGGCGGCAGACAGGGCCAGGATTGCTCCGTCCGGGAGTTCCAGGTCTACGCTGTCGGCCGGGATGGAGTTGAGGAAGATAGTCTGAACTCGTTTTTCCAGGTAGCTGTCGGTGAAGCCCGGCAGGGTGCGGAGGAGTTGGCGGATGGTCTGGCCTGGTTTAAGCTCCACAACGAAGCCGCTCTGGAGCATGGTGGTGAACCGGATGGTTGTTCCGGGCTTGATTACGAGTTCCAGGGTCGGGATCTGTTCAGGGGGGTATGGAGGAGACTGGCAGGTTGTCATTATTTTCTCCAGGCGCGGCTTTAACCACTCCAGCTATAGATAAGGGGCAGGGTGCCAAAGGCGATCAGGATTCCCAGGCCAACCATGGCCGAGGTCAGCCGCGGCTTGAGTCCGGCAACGGAGGCCATGGCTCCGGCCGTGACCATGGGCGGCATTCCGGTTTCAAAGATGGCCACCCGAACCGCGGTGCCGCTCAGGCCAAGAAGGCGGCACAGGTAAAGAAAAAGCACCGGTACCACCAGCAGTCGCAGCAGCAATCCGACGCCAAAGGGCACCAGCTCACGACGGGGCAGGAGGATCTGCATCTGGAAGCCGATGGCCACAAGCACCACGGGAACCAGGGAAGAGGCCGTGGTTTTAAGCAGTCTGTCCACCCAGCCCGGTGCGGTGTCCAGGGGCAGGAAAAGGGCCATCATCAGGGCAATGAAGGGCGGGAAGAGAAGGATCTTTTTCAGGATCGACGCAAAGGTCTGTTTTTCGCTAGTGCCGTACAGGGCCAGGATGACGGTGCCGTAGGTTGACAGGGCAAGGAAGGAGCCGAACTGGTCGTAGAGCAGGGCGTAGCGCACAGCGCTGCCACCAAAATACTGCTCGACCATGGGGATGCCCAGGAAAGAGGTGTTGCCCAGCGGCACCATGAGGAGCAGGGCACCGGTGGTTTCCCGGTCCCAGCGCAGGAGCCTGGCCAGGAAATATACCAGGCTCGCTGAACAGAGTACCACCAGCCAGGGCATAAGAATCGGGACCAGGACCGATGTGGAAAAATCAAGCCCGGGGACCCGGTCGAGGACCAGGGCAGGCAATGCGAGATAGATAACGTACAGGTTGAGGCTTTTGTCTGTATCAGTCGGGAAGATCGCAAGCCGGCGACAGATCAGGCCGGCCAGCAGAAGCATGAGAAAGGGCAATGTCTGTTCCATGGTAACCGGGATGTTGTGTCAGATGGTTTCTGTCCACGTGGTTCATATCCATCAAAGCTTCATGCAGGGTATCCGTGTGGCCCCGGAGTGGCAAGTTGAAATTTTCCAGAAGATACATTTTGCCCGCCAGAACTCTGTTGGCGGGTAGGGCCACCCCCTTGGGGAGATGTCTGAATGTGCTTGACTAAAATGGTGATGGTTTATATAGTAATCTGCTCTAAGGATTGATGGGCGGGTGTAGCTCAGTTGGCAGAGCACAAGCTTCCCAAGCTTGGGGTCGCGGGTTCGAGCCCCGTTGCCCGCTCCAACGCAAGGCGCGTCGATCCGCTGGTTCGCATGATTTCAGGTGTGCGGGTTGGCAGATGTCATACGCCGGTTTCGTGTCGGTGTTTTGAAAGTGGGCTCTGCCCGCTTTTTTTATTGCTTTTTGCCCGGACCTGCATTCTTTCTGACTCGGAGGGGCGGGCCGGAAGGATGGGTGGTCCGGTTTCAGTGATGGCCCCGGAGAGCTGTGAGTGGTCGAGATGGAGTCTGAAAATAATCCGATAATACAGGGTCTCGAGGCCTATGCAACTCCCCTGCTCCGTGACATGGGTCTTGAGCTTGTGGAAGTGCAGTATCGCCGTGAAGGGCATGGCTGGGTGGTGCGGCTCTTTATTGATCGGGAGGGTGGAGTCACCATTGATGACTGTGCCTCGGTAAGCCGGCAGTTGAGCGCCTGGCTCGATGTGGAAGATCTGATCAGCCATGCCTATAACCTGGAAGTTTCGTCGCCCGGTCTGGAGCGGCCTCTGAAAAAGCGGGAAGATTTTATCCGTTTTGCCGGGCGTAAGGCGCGGGTCAAGCTGCAGGAACCCATGGACGGACGACGGGTTTTTACTGGAATCATTGACCGGGTCGAAGACGACGTTGTGGTATTGCTTCTTGATGAGGGGCCTGTCAGCCTGGCGTTTGACGACATGGTCCGGGCCCGGCTGTCACTCTGACCGGACCCGGGAAGCCGAAAAACCGGCATGACTGTGGCAAACCCACACCCCGGGGCGATTTTTATATATTTTTTTTAATATTGCCGGGCAGCCCCATGCCCGGAACGCCAGAGACGAAAAAGAATGCACGCCGGATATCAGCGGCAACCGTGTGAGGTGGAGAAGTAAAGAAAATGTTTACAGACTTGAAGCGGATAATCGATCAGATCAGCCGGGATAAAGGCATTGACCGGACACTGTTGGTAGAAGCCATTGAGGAGGCCGTGCGTTCTGCTGTCAGGAAGAAATACGGAAGCCGCCGGGATATAGAGGTCCAGTTCAACGAAGAGCTGGGCGAGGTAGAGGTTTTTCAGTTCCGCACAGTTGTCGAAGAGGTTGAGGACGAGGAAGCTGAAATTTCCCTCGAAGAGGCAAAAATCCTGGATCCTGAGGTTGAAGTCGGCGATGACCTGGGCGAAAAACTGGAAGATATCGCCGAGCTTGGCCGGATCGCGGCCCAGTCTGCCAAGCAGGTCATCATTCACCGGATGCGCGATGCCGAGCGGGAAGTGATCTACGAGATGTTCCGTGATCGGCAGGGTACCATTGTCAACGGCATTGTCCAGCGGTTCGAGAGAGGAAACATGATCGTCAACCTGGGCCGGACAGATGCGGTTCTGCCCCGGGAGGGCCAGATTCCCAAGCGCTCCTTCAAGCAGGGTGACCGGATTCGGGCTTACCTTCTGGAAGTGCGCCAGGACAGCCGGGATTCCCAGCTCATCCTGAGCCGGACCTGCAACGAATTTCTTATTAAGCTTTTTGAAATGGAAGTGCCGGAGATTGCCGAGGGAATCGTCAAGATCATGGGCGCCTCCCGTGAGCCCGGTTTTCGGGCCAAGATAGCGGTTTCCTCATTGGAGTCGGATGTGGATCCGGTGGGTGCCTGTGTCGGTCTCAAGGGTTCCCGGGTCCAGAATGTGGTCCAGGAACTCCAGGGCGAGCGTATCGATATTGTCCCCTGGAATCCCGACCCGGCCAAGTATGTCTATAACGCCCTGGCCCCGGCCGAGGTTTCCATGGTTATTGTCGATGAGGACGAACACCAGCTGTTGGTGGTGGTTCCGGACGACCAGTTGTCGCTGGCCATTGGCCGCCAGGGTCAGAATGTACGGCTTGCCTCCCGGTTGATCGGCTGGCGGATCGACGTCAAGAGCGAGACTCGGTACGCCAACCTGGAGGACAAGGGGTATCAGACCCTGGTCGCCATTGAAAGCGTGGATGAGAACCTGGCGGACAAACTTTTTGCCGCCGGTATCCGTTCGGCCAGAGACCTGGCATCGGCAGAAATCGAAGAACTGATGCAGATGGCGAAAATTGATGAAGATCGGGCTCTGGAACTCAAGGATCTGGCCGCTGCCTGGGTGGCTTCGGCCCCCGAGGCCCTTGCTGCTCTGGAGAGCAGCAGGGACGAGGAGGCGCTTGAGGTTGCTTCCGGTAATGTTGTTGAGGATGGTGAGGAACCGGAATCGCTCGAGTCCCTTGATGCCGCAGGGCTTGAGGTGTCTGGAGCCGAGGAGGTTGAGGAAGTCGTTCCCGCTGGGCCGGATTCCGCGGAAACGGCAACCGGACAGCCGCCGTCCGGAGACATTGCCAGGACTGAAGAGGGTACTCCGGATCAGGAAAATGTGGATACCAGCGACCGGTGAAGCGGGGGCATGTGCCGATTCGCATGTGCCGTGGCTGTGGACGGCGGGCGCCGAAACAGGAACTGGTTCGTTTTGTCTGGGATCATGGTGAAATCAGGGAAGATGCCTCGGGCAACATGCCGGGCCGCGGTGTATACTGCTGCGAGAACAGCGTGTGCCGTGCGCGGCTTGTGAAAAAGAAGAACATGAAAATACTGAAGCAGGCATTGCGGCTTCAGCTTGACAAGGGCATTTTGAGAAGAAAAATTTCTCGGGAAAGCCAAGAGTTTGACGGGAGTAATAGATGAGCAGGGTCCGTGTTTACGAGCTGGCCAAAGAGGCTGGTTTCAAAAGTAAAGAGCTGGCTGACAAGCTGATAGCGTTGGGCTATCCGATCAAAAGCCATAGCTCAACGGTTGACGAGGCTACGGCCGCCGAGATTCGCCGCAAGGTGTTTGGCTCTGGTTCTATTGAGGTCGGAGAAGAGCGGATTACGGTCAGGAAAAAACCTGCTGTCGTCAGGACGAAAGTCACCACGGTCCGGCGCCGTTCCAGGGCGGAGAAGGAAGAAACCGCCCGCAAGGCTGAAGAGGAGCTGCTTGCAGCCCAGGCCACCCGGGAGGAGGAAGAGACCGCTGGCGCAGAGGAGAGGACTGCGGAGCCGGAGATCAGTGAAGAAGGCAAAACCCGGGCAGTTCCCGCGGAAGGTGAAACAGTGGAGGAAGGCGCAGTGCCCGAGGCTGAACAAGATATTGCCTCGGAGCCTGAGGAGCCAGCTGGTGCCGGAGAGGTTTCCGGCGAGGAACCCCGGGAAGAAACTCCCGAAACCACCGGCAAAGAGGTCGCTGGTGCTGCCCGGCCCGACGTTGAGGAATCATTGGCTCAGCCGGTCAGGAAGCCGGAGGTCAAGCGGGCCAAGGGGTTGGCCAGGGTGGTTGGCAAAGTTGATATCAAGGTCGAACCCGAGCGTCCTCGGTCCCAGCGCCGCACCAGTCGATCCCAGACCGGTGCACAACCTGCCATGACCGATGCCGGTCCAGGGGCTGCTGCCAGGCCTGCGGGCAAGGGCAAGGGCAAGAAGAAGGCCGTGGTCGACTCCGACGGCGTCAATGGATTTGGCAAGCCGCGGAAGAAAAGTGGCCGCAAAGGCCGCAAGGTGGACTTCAGCCGCGGGGACGAGGCTGAATTTGTCCGTTATCGCAAGAAGAAGAAAAAAGGCGGCGCCCGGAACGACAAGGCACCTTCGGCACCTGCCGCCGAGACCAAGGCTATCAAGAAACGGATCAAGGTTTTTGAAACCATCACCGTGGGTGATCTTGCAAAACGAATGGGCGTCAAGGCCAGTGCGGTGATTGCCCAGCTCATGGGGCTTGGAGTCATGGCCACGGTCAATCAGTCCCTTGATGTGGATACCGCTACCCTGGTGGCTGCCGACTTTGGCTACGAGGTCGAGCAGGGCATGACTGAAGAGATAGAAATCATGCAGCTCCAGGAGCAGGAAGAGGGGGGCGAGGAGAAGCCGCGTTCGCCGGTGGTCACGGTCATGGGTCATGTTGACCATGGTAAAACTTCCATCCTGGATGCCATCCGCAAGACCGATGTGGCCTCGGGCGAGGCGGGCGGGATTACCCAGCATATTGGTGCCTATCATGTTCAGGCACCTTCGGGTGGGATCACCTTTGTCGATACCCCGGGGCATGCCGCCTTCACCGAGATGCGTTCCCGCGGAGCCCAGGTTACCGATATTGTGGTCCTGGTCGTGGCCGCCGATGACGGGGTCATGGATCAAACCAGGGAGGCTATCGCCCATGCCAAGGCGGCCGGCGTGCCCATTGTCGTCGCGGTCAACAAGATCGACAAGGACAATGCCGATCCGGAACGGGTCAAGCGGGAACTGGGTGAATTCGGGCTGATTCCAGAAGAGTGGGGAGGGGATACCATATATTGCGAAACCTCGGCTAAACGAAATATCGGCATCGATGAATTGCTGGAAAATATTCAGCTGCAGGCGGAGATCCTGGAGCTCAAGGCAGATCCCGGCCGTAAGGCCCGCGGAACGGTGATCGAGGCCCAGCTCCACAAGGGGCGCGGTCCGGTGGCCACTGTTCTGATCCAGGAAGGAACGCTTCGGGTCGGGGATTATTTTGTCGCCGGACTCTATTCGGGCAAGGTCCGTTCCCTGACCAATGATCGTGGTGAGCAGGTGCGGGAAGCAGGACCGTCCATGCCGGTGGAGGTTCAGGGACTGTCCGGTGTACCTTCGGCCGGTGACGAGTTCGTCGTGGTCAAGGACGAGAAGATGGCCAAGTCGGTTTCTGCCTCCCGGCAGCTCAAGGCCCGGGAAACCGAGCTGGCGTCGGCGTCCAAGGTCTCGCTGGATAATCTTTTTGAAAAGATTGCCGAGCAGGAGGTTAAGGAACTGCGCATTATCCTCCGGGCCGATGTTCAGGGTACTCTTGAGGCCTTTGGCCAGGCAGCGGAAAAACTCTCCACTGATGAGGTCCGGGTTCGGGTCCTCCATGAGGGAACCGGTTCGATCACGGAAAACGATATTCATCTTGCGGCCGCTTCGGATGCCATTATCATCGGTTTCAATGTCCGGCCCACCGTCAAGGTCAAGGAACTGGCCGAACGGGAGCAGGTGGATGTACGGTCCTATGATGTGATCTATCACGCCCTTGAGGATATCCAGAAGGCCATGGTTGGCATGCTGGAGCCTTCTTACGAGGAGCAGGTGATCGGTACGGCCGAGGTCCGGGAAACTTTCCAGGTGCCCAAAGTAGGAACCATTGCCGGCTGCTTTGTCATCGATGGCAAGATCGAGCGCAACGCCGGGGTTCGGGTCTTGCGGGACGGGGTGGTCATCTACAACGGCAAGATCGCTTCGCTCAGGCGCTTCAAGGATGATGTCAAGGAAGTCCAGTCCGGGTACGAATGTGGTATAGGGGTGGAAAATTTTAATGATATCAAGGTGGGTGACCATCTTGAGGCTTATACCACAATCGAGGTGGAAGCCACCTTGTAACCTGCATGGATGGACCGGCTTTCCGTTTTTTCCGGGACCTGTCCAGGCAACATCTGAAGATACTTGGATAACGAGCAGACCATACAAATGGATTTTGATTTTACCCTGCCTGGCCTGGGGCGTCCGCAGAGCGCGCGTCCCAAGCGGGTGGGAGAGGCGATACAGCGCGAACTGGCAATGCTTTTGCTTCGTAAAGTGCGGGATCCCAGGCTGCACCAGGTGACTGTGACCAGTGTGGAGATGTCTCCGGACCTGAAGCGGGCAAAGGTGTTCTTTATCGTGTCCGTGGGGGGAGACTCGGCCAAAGCGCGCAAGGGACTGGAACGGGCCCGTGGTTTTTTCCGGACCCATATAGCCAGGACCCTCAACCTGCGTTACACTCCGGACCTGATTTTTCGCCAGGACATGGAAAACAGAGACGCAGATCGGCTTGAGGAACTGTTTTCTGAGATCGCCCGACAGAGGAACGATGATGGCGAGCATTCCTGATTCCGTAGTCCAGGTTATCCGGGAAACCTCCAATATCGTTCTGGCCACCCACATCAACCCGGATGGTGACGCCCTTGGTTCCCTGCTGGGGCTTGGCGCTATTCTCGAGGGTATGGGCAAGGAAGTCGTGCGGTACCTCGAGGAACCGGTGTCGCATCTTTATGATTTTCTTCCCGAGACCCAGAAGGTGGTCAACGACCTGGGGGCGGTGCAGCGTTTTATCGAAGAGGCCGGGGATGATATTCTTGCTGTTTCCCTGGACTGTGGTGATATGCAGCGGCTCGGCCAGAGCGGTCCCTGGCTGATGAAGACCCGTCCTTTCGTGGTGATCGACCACCATAAGGGCAATAACGGCTTTGGGGACCTGACCTGGATCGAACCGCACCGATCTTCCACCGGCGAGATGATCTATGACCTGGCCTGTGTTCTGGGCCAGCCGCTGTCCAGAAATGCGGCCATCTGTCTCTATGCCGCTATTCTTACTGATACCGGGTCCTTTCACTACGAATCCACCAGTGCCCATACCTTTGAGGTGGCATCCCGGCTCCTGGAGTGCGGTGTTCAGCCGGACAAGGTGGCCCAGAGTCTGTATGACAACTATACCGTCGGTCGCCTTAGGCTTATGCAAATGGTTCTGGCCACCCTGGAGACTTTTTACCAGGAGCGTATTGCCCTGCTCAGGGTGACCCGCTCCATGCTCGGGCGGACCGGCACGGGCCTCGAGGATACTGAAAATTTCATCAATCTGGCCCGTTCCATCTCCTCTGTGGAAGTGGCGATTTTTTTCAAGGAGACCGATGATAACATGATTTCGGTCAGTTTGCGGGCCAAGGGTCACTGTGATGTGGCCAGGGTCGCGGCACGGTTCGGAGGGGGTGGACATCGCAATGCCGCAGGTTTCCGTCAGTCAGGTTTTGATATGGACGGACTTCGTGACCGGTTGCTGCCCCTGCTTATGCAGGAACTGGAAAGTTGAGCATGACGGTCGATATCTCCCCCGGAGCGCAGCAACAGGTTGCCGGTGTGTTTCTTCTTGATAAACCAGCCGGTATGACCTCGTTTGCGGTGGTCCGCACGGTGCGACGCCTGCTGGGGATAAAGAAAGTTGGTCACGCCGGCACCCTGGATCCCTTTGCCACCGGGCTGCTCATTGTCTGTGCTGGTCGGCCGGCCACTCGGCTCATTGACCGGTTTATGGCCGGGACCAAGGAATATGTGGCCACCCTGCAGCTTGGCCAGGAGACCGAGACCCAGGATCCGGAAGGCAGGGTGACTTCCGTGTGTCCGGTTCCGGATTTTGATGACTCACACATCGAGCAGGTCCTGCAGGGCTTTGTCGGTCCCGGGCTGCAGGCACCACCACCCTTTTCAGCGGCCAAGCACAGGGGAAAACCGCTCTATCATTATGCGCGCCAGGGCATCATGATTGACAAAGAGCCAAAGGCCATTGAAATTTACTCTCTTGTCCGGAATCACTACGATCCGCAGACTCACCGATTGACCGTCACGGTTACTTGCAGCCGCGGGACCTATATCCGGGTTCTGGCGGCAGATATTGGTCGGCAATTGGAGTGTGGAGCTCATCTTGTGGCCCTGCGGAGGATACGGAGCGGCTCGTTTTTGGTTGCCGGGAGCCTGCCGGTTGCTGAACTCTCGAGCGGGCAGGGTCGGGAGCGGCTGCTGGAATCCATGCTGCCGCTTGAGAGTGTGCTGCAGATATTGGATCAGGCAGAGACGGCTCTGCCATAGAAGTGGTCCGGCGAAGGTGATGACCGCCTGCCTGTTCCCATGTCCTGGTGCAGATTTTTGTTGTCTCTTTCGTTCCTGTCTGGTTTGTAATGAAGGAGAGATTGCGGCAAGTAATGATATCGAGTTTTGTATCCCAGGTGGTAGGTTTCAGCCCATGTCTCCGAGCAGGGGAGGTGAGCTGAAAAATGGTACCTGAAGCAGGTACCTGTTGCAGATTGACAGAGAGATTGTATTGCTCTGCGGATCGTCCCTCTGGTCCGGGTGACAGGGCATGGTATCCAGACTCCTGTGGAGGCTGAGGGAAACGCGTCCGGCGCGTTAACGGCTTCCCTGGCAGCAGAAGGAAAACAATTGGAGGTGCATTGTGGCACAGGACACAACCAGGAAGAAAGAAATCATTGAAAAATTCAAAACTCATGAGGGTGATACCGGTTCCCCGGAGGTGCAGATCGCTCTGCTCACCGATCGGATCCAGTATCTGACCGAGCATTTTCGGACCCATCACAAGGATCATCATTCCCGTCGTGGGCTGCTGAAGCTTGTCGGTCAGAGACGCAGTCTGTTACGGTATCTCAAGCGAAAGGATATCAACCGGTACCGGAGCCTGATCAAGGAACTCGGTATTCGTAAGTAGTTATCTGAAAATCACCATAAGTTTGGATGATTCCATGGTGATTTTCATTGTTATCCGTCATGTAATCTAAACTCCGGGGGCATCGCCTCCGGAAAGTTTTTCCTGAATTGAGCGTTTCACCCATCCGGAGTCTTTACTTACCTGCAACATTTATCTTTTTTGCTTGCAGATGGGTGAAACGCTCAATTCAGGTTTTTGCAGGAAAATCATCTGAGCTCAAGGGTGGGCGGAGGTTGATTTTCAAGGTCAGCCATGGTGGTTGTACCCCCGGGCTGGTTTATTTCACATCAGGAAGACATAAGATGGAAAACAAAAGATAGCAGTTCGCTGTCTTCTGTCCTCTGTCTTCTGTCTTCCGACCGAAGGAGTGTATATGTACAAGAAAGTAGAAACTGAAATCGGTGGCCGCACCATCGCCGTCGAAACTGGAAAAATCGCAAAACAGGCCAATGGCTCGGTAGTGGTTTCCTGCGGGGATACCATCGTCCTGGTGACAGCGGTGGGTGAAAAACAGTCCAGGGACATGGGATTTCTCCCCCTTACCATCGAATACCAGGAGCGCCTCTATGCCGCAGGTCGTATTCCGGGCAGCTATTTCCGCCGCGAAATCGGCCGGCCCAGTGAAAAGGAAGTGTTGACCTGCCGTCTCATCGACCGGCCTCTTCGCCCTCTGTTCCCGGAAGGGTACATGAACGAGACCCAGGTCATCATCACGGTCTTTTCCGCCGATCAGGAAATCGATCCCGATATCCTGGCCATGAACGGGGCTTCGGCTGCGCTCATTATCTCGGACATCCCCTACACCACCCCTGTCGCGGCTGCCCGGGTGGGTTATGTAAACGGCGAATACATCCTCAACCCGACCAGGGGTGAGCTGGAAGAATCGGCCATGGACCTGGTGGTTGCCGGTACCCGTACCGCTGTGGTCATGGTGGAGGGCAGTGCCGGTGAGCTGTCCGAAGAGGTGGTCATGGAGGCCATTTTCTTTGCCCATCAGGGTATTCAACCGCTCATTGACATGCAGGAGAAACTGCGCGAGGAAGTGGGCAAACCCAAGTGGGAGGTGACGCCGCCGGCCATCGATGAGACCCTCAAGGCCAGGGTGGAAGAACTGGCAGCCGAGGGCATGGAGAAAGTGGTCAACACTGCCGCCAAGATGGAACGCGGTGCGGCCTATGACGAGCTCAAGGCCCGGGTACTTGAACAGCTCGACGAGGAAGAGTACGAGAGCGAGGCCCAGGTCTTTTCCCTGCTCAGCGACTACAGGAAGCGGGTCATGCGTGAACAGCTGGTTCATCAGGGCAAGCGGCTGGATGGCCGGGCATTCGACGAAGTGCGGCCGGTGAGCTGCGAGGTGAGCTCTCTGCCTCGTACCCACGGATCTGCCTTGTTCACCCGTGGAGAAACTCAGGCCATGGTGGTCTGTACCCTTGGATCGGAGCGGGATGAACAGCACCTGGAAGGGCTCGGCGGCGATGAGTACCGCCACTTCATGCTCCATTATAATTTCCCGCCGTTCTGTGTCGGCGAGGTTCGTTTCCTCCGTGGCCCCAGCCGGCGTGATATCGGTCACGGTACCCTGGCCCGGCGCGGCCTGGAGGCTGTATTGCCCGATGAAGAGACTTTTCCCTATGTTATCCGGATCGTCTCGGAGGTCCTGGAGTCCAACGGCTCTTCTTCCATGGCCACGGTATGTGGTGGATCGCTGGCCTTGATGGATGCCGGTGTGCCCATCAAGGCCCCGGTCTCCGGTGTGGCCATGGGACTGATCAAGGAAGGGGACAAGCTGGTGGTGCTCACCGATATCCTTGGTGACGAGGATCATCTGGGCGACATGGACTTCAAGGTGGTTGGAACCGCCAGGGGTATTACCTCCCTGCAGATGGATATCAAGATTGATGGAGTTGACCGTGACGTGATGACCCGGGCCCTGGCCCAGGCCCGAGACGGTCGCCTGCATATTCTCGAAAAGATGACCGAGGCTCTGCCCGAGCCCCGGGGGACACTCTCTGAGCATGCGCCCAAGTACATCACCATGCAGATCAATCCGGATAAGATCCGGGATATCATCGGCCCTGGCGGCAAAGTGATCCGGGAGATGACCGCCGAGTTCGATGCCAAGATCGAGGTCGAGGATAATGGCACGGTCAAGATCTTCACCAACGATGGTGAAGCGGCCAAGGGCCTGGTTGCCCGTATCGAGGAGTTGACCGCCATGCCTGAAGTGGGCAGGATCTACGAGGGCGTGGTGAAGACTGTCAAAGATTTCGGCGCGTTTGTCGAAATTTTACCGGGTACTGATGGTATGGTCCATATTTCCGAACTGGAAAACCGGCGGGTCAACAAGGTCACCGACGTGCTTAACGAAGGAGATACCGTCCGGGTCAAGGTCCTGGAAATCGATAACCGTGGCCGTATCCGGCTGAGCCGCAAGGCTGCGTTGGAAGAAAAAAAATAAAAACAGAACAGATT
>NZ_JBPMMS010000022.1:0-15832 GCF_054025815.1 Desulfolithobacter sp.
CTGGTGACAATGTGCACATTACAGCGGAGCTGATTACCCCGATTGCAATGGAAGAGGGACTTCGTTTTGCAATTCGCGAGGGTGGGCGGACCGTAGGTGCCGGCGTGGTCAGCGAAATTATCGAGTAGTTCTGGTAGGGGCAGCTGTCTGTCCACCAGGTACGTGCGGTTTTTTAAAGAATACTCAGCCGGCTTCGGCCTGCTGAGTATTATATATCAGGGCCAGAGCAATGAGAGATATCATCACGCTTGCCTGCACAGAGTGCAAGAGGCGCAACTATTCCACGACCAAGAACAAGCGGACCATTCCCCATAAGCTGGAATTGAAGAAGTATTGTCCGTTCTGCCGATCCCATACGCTGCACCGGGAGACCAAGTAGTTTCTTCTGGGCCGGCTTTGGCTGTGTTGACATGGCTCAGGGCGTAAGGCCCTCAGCTTAGATGTTTCAGTCAGGGGTGCGACGCCCGCATTACGAAACAAATATTTGCGCAGGCCAGTAGCTCTAATTGGTAGAGCATCGGACTCCAAATCCGAGGGCTGGGGGTTCGAGTCCCTCCTGGCCTGCCATCATTTTTTTTATTGCCTGGAAGGTGCAGCCAGGAAATCGGATAATTATGGCAAGCAAAAAAAAAGGTCGCAGCAACAAAAGCCGACAGGTCGTCCAGGCTGAATCTGCTGAAACGAAAAAAACCTCTTTGTCGCCGGCGGCTGTCAAGGAATTTATCCTCGAGGTGCAGGCCGAGTTCAAGAAGGTTGTCTGGCCTGATAAAAAGGTCACCATTGGCCTGACCGGCTTTGTCATTATTCTGGTTATTGTTATATCCTTGTATCTTGGTTCCGTGGACCTTCTTCTTGGTAAGCTTGTCTCCATGGTTCTTCGATAGGCTGCCGCATCGCACAGGCTGATTCAATGGCAAAACACTGGTACATAGTTCATACTCATACCGGGTATGAAGATAAGGTCAAGGCCACCTTGGAGGATCGCATACGCTCCGCAGGTCTCGAAGAATATTTTGGCGAAATCCTGGTTCCCACGGAGCAGGTGGTCGAAATGGTCAAGGGGGCTCGCAAGACTTCAGCCAGGAAGTTTTTTCCTGGATATATCCTGGTACAGATGGAACTTAATGACCAGACCTGGCATGTTGTTCACGATACTCCGCGCATATCCGGTTTTGTCGGCGACAATCTGAACCCGATGCCTCTGATGGAAGAAGAGGCCAGTAAGATCATCGGACGTATCAAGGAAGGGGCCACCAAGCCCAAACCCAAGGTTGTTTTCGAGGTCGGCGATGTGATCCGGGTCACCGACGGACCCTTTGCAAATTTTCAGGGTGTTATAGACGAAGTCTATCCAGACAAAGGTAGAGTCAGGGTCATGGTATCCATTTTTGGCCGTGAAACTCCGGTTGAGCTCGAATACATACAAGTCAGTAAAAATTAGGCTCCAGCCCTGTTTCCTTTGAGGAGTAACCAATGGCAAAAAAAGTTCAATCCTTTATCAAACTGCAGATTCCTGCCGGCAAGGCAAATCCGTCCCCGCCTGTAGGTCCTGCTCTTGGTCAGCATGGTGTCAATATCATGGACTTCTGTAAGGCATTCAATGCCAAGACACAGTCCATGGGCGATACTATTGTACCGGTCGTCATTACAGTTTACAACGATCGGTCTTTTACTTTCATAACCAAGACTCCGCCCGCCTCCGTCCTCTTGCTCAAGGCAGCCGGCGTAGACAAGGGTTCGTCCAACCCGAAAAAGGATCGGGTGGCCGAACTTGGACGAGACGCCATTCGCGAGATTGCCGAGACCAAGATGCCTGACCTCAATGCCTATGACATTGAGCATGCCATGCGTATTATAGAGGGCACAGCACGTTCCTGCGGGATAACAGTAATCGACTGACAGGACGTCAGTTATTTCGTTAACACCTGCCGTAGAACCCGTACGGTCAGGGAGAACTGAAAAGGGTGCAAAAACATGCCGAAACACGGAAAGAAATATCGACAAGCGGCAGAGCAGGTCGACCCGACCAGGTTGTATGAGCTGGCCGAGGCCCTGGATCTTGCTCTCAAAACCAAGTTTGCCAACTTTGATGAATCTCTGGATATAGCTGTCCGGCTCGGCGTCGATCCTCGACATGCCGACCAGATGGTGCGTTCCAGTGTTATGCTGCCCCATGGTACCGGTAAAGATGTGCGTGTCCTGGTGTTTGCAAAAGGGGAAAAGGAAATCGAGGCTCGGGAAGCAGGGGCAGATTATGCCGGTTCCGATGATCTTGTTGCCAAGATCAAGGAGGGCTGGCTCGATTTTGACAAAACCATTGCCACCCCGGACATGATGGGTGAGGTGGGTAAAATAGGCCGGATTCTCGGGCCGCGGAACCTTATGCCAAATGCCAAACTCGGTACGGTTACCTTTGATGTGGCCCGAGTGGTTCAGGAGGTCAAGAAGGGAAAGGTTGACTTTCGGGTCGATAAGGCCGGCGTGGTGCATGCACCCATGGGCAAGGCTTCTTTCGGCGCCGATAAGTTAGTAGAAAATATCGTCGCATTTATCGACAAGATTATTCAGCTCAAGCCATCCTCCAGCAAGGGTATCTATCTGAAGAGTATAGCCGTTTCGACCACCATGGGCCCTGGCATCAAGGTGGACCCCCTTCAGGTCAGGTCCCTGATCAAAAAGGCATGATCCGATCCGGCTCGGATTGCGACATCCATTTTATTTGCTGAGGGTTCTATCATAGTATAATCACAACTTATTCAATAAACTGGGAAGGTCAGAGACAGCAGGTACGAGCGTTTAATTATCCACTCTGTTGGATAACCTGCCGAGACCGAATACCGAATCTGCAATTCTTGTTTCGGAATACGTCTTCATTCCTCAACCCTGCTCTACTGTATCGTCCCGCGACAACCCAAGGAGGTGTAACAGTTGAATCGCGATAAAAAGGCCACAAAGGTCAGCGAGCTTCAGGAGACCTTTAGCAAGGCCAAGTTCGCGGTGGTGACTGATTACCGCGGACTTAAAGTCACGGAACTGGAAAAGCTGCGTCGCGCTTTGCGGGAGCAGAATGCCCTGATCAGGGTGTCGAAAAACACGCTGTTGCGGCTTGCAGTAAAGGGGACCGAGTATGAAGGGCTTACAGAGTTCTTTACCGGTACCACTGCAGTTGCTGTCGCCTTTGAGGATCCGGTCGGGTCAGCAAAGGCCTTGACGGAATTTGCCAAGGAGTACGACAATCTCAAGATCCGGTCCGCTGCTCTGGAAGGCAGCGTGCTGAATGCCGAAGAAGTATTGGCTCTGTCCAAACTTCCAGGCAAGGACGAACTCCGCGCCACGCTGCTTGGAACCATGGCAGCTGTTCCCACAGGCTTTGTTCGTGTACTCAATGGCATACCGCAGAAGCTTGTTTACGCCCTGCAGGCAATTAAAGAGCAGAAAGAAAACTGATAATTGAAGTCCAATCCTATCAGGAGGAATACCAATGGCTGTAACCAAAGAAGACGTAATTGAGTTTATTTCCAATATGTCCGTTCTCGAGCTCTCCGAGCTGATCAAGGAGCTTGAGGACAAGTTCGGCGTATCCGCCGCCGCTCCAGTTGCCGTAGCTGCCGTAGGCGCTGCCGGTGATGCTGGTGGAGACGGGGGAGCCGCAGAGGAAAAGACCGAGTTTGATGCCGTTCTGACCGCTGCCGGTGATCAGAAGATCAAGGTTATCAAAGAGGTTCGTGCTATTACTTCGCTTGGTCTGAAAGAGGCCAAGGCCCTGGTTGAGGGTGCACCGGCACCGATCAAAGAGGGTGTAACCAAAGAAGAAGCTGAAGAGATCAAGGAAAAGATCGAGGCTGTCGGCGGTTCCGTGGAGATCAAATAGTACAGCTCCATGCCGTTGTAAGCCTGGCTTTGCCGGGCTGGCTATACAACATAAACAAGGTAACGCTACGGGGGTAAACCCTTGTAGCGTTCCTGTGTTTGAGGGCATGGAGAAGTCAACAGGTTGGATGGTGTCATATAACAGGTTGAGTTTTTGTGTTTTATGTGTGTGACATCTTCTGAATTTCGCGGATTGTTTCGAGGGAGACCATGAACAGAGTACGAAAAAGTTTTGCCAAGACAAGGCAGATTATGGAGCCCCCGCATCTGATTGCCATGCAGAGACACTCGTACGAGCGTTTTCTGCAGCGGGATGTCCATCCCGATGAGCGTGAAGATATCGGGCTGCAGGCAATTTTCAAGAACATTTTCCCGATCACCGATTTCAACGGGCTCTGTTCGCTTGAGTTTGTCCGGTACAGTTTCGGAGAAGCCAAGTATACGGTCGAGGAATGTATTGAGCGCGGCATGACCTATGAAGTGCCGGTGAAGATAACCGTTCGGCTGATCACTTTTGATGTGGATGAGGAAACCGGGGTTCAGTCGGTACGTGACATCAAGGAGCAGGAGGTATTCCTCGGCTCCCTGCCGCTTATGACCAGTGATGGCGTGTTCGTCGTCAACGGTACCGAGCGTGTGGTTGTCAATCAGCTCCAGCGTTCCCCTGGCTTGTTCTATACCCATGACAACGGCAAGTCGCACAGTTCCGGCAAGCGGCTCTACTCGGCCCGGATTATCCCTGTTCGCGGATCATGGCTCGACTTTGAGTTTGACATCAAGGATATCCTCTACGTCCGGATTGACCGGAGGCGCAAACTGCCTGTCACCACCCTGCTTAAAGCCTTGGGCTACACCTCGGAGCAGCTCCTGCGTGAGTTTTATGATGTCGATACCGTCCGGGTCGATCAGGGCAGATATACCCTGGTCTTCAAGCCGGAAACTTTTATCGGTCAGCGACTCAACAGGGATCTTGTCGATCCGGAAACAGGCGAGGTCCTGGGTAAGAAAGGTCGCAAGATATCCAAGGCTCTGGCCAAACGTATTGTAAAGGCCGGGATCGAGACCATCGAGATTGAACCCGAGGATCTCCTGGGACGCTACCTTGTTGGCGACATCGCTGATCCGGAGAGCGGGGACATTATCGGTCACTGCAATGACGAAGTGACCGAGTCCATGCTCGAAGCCTTTGGCAAGGCCGGTGTAAACAGTTTTGAGCTTCTCTTTATTGACGGTGTCAGGGTGACCGATTCTTTCCGCAAGACCCTGGCCACGGACAAAGTTCAGGACACAGAACAGGCCCAGATTGAGATTTATCGACGATTGCGGCCTTCCAGTCCACCGACATCCGAGGTTGCGGCCACCTTTTTTGAAAACCTCTTTTTCAATCCGTCCACCTACGATCTGTCCGAGGTGGGCCGTTATAAGATCAATTCCAGGCTCGGCCTCGATACCCCTATCGAGACCCGGACCTTGACCCGGGAAGACATAGTAAAGAGTGTCAAGCACCTGGTCCGAATCAAGGACGAGCTCAAAGAAGGGGATGATATCGACCATCTCGGCAACCGGCGTGTCCGGACCGTTGGAGAACTGGTGGAGAACCAGTATCGCATGGGTCTGGTACGCATGGAGCGTGCCATTCGTGAACGGATGACCCTCCAGGAGGTTGAAACCCTGATGCCGCATGACCTGGTGAATCCCAAACCGGTCACATCGGCTGTAAAGGAATTCTTCGGCACATCCCAGCTCTCCCAGTTCATGGACCAGACAAACCCTCTTTCCGAGGTCACCCACAAGCGGCGTTTATCCGCTCTTGGACCCGGAGGCCTTTCAAGGGAGAGGGCTGGTTTCGAGGTTCGCGACGTTCATCCGACTCATTATGGTCGCATCTGTCCAGTTGAGACCCCTGAGGGACCGAACATCGGCCTGATTGTCTCTCTGGCAACATATGCGCGTGTCAATCGGTATGGCTTCATAGAGACACCGTACCGGAATGTGACCGAGCGCAAGGTCACTAACGAGGTCAAATATCTCTCGGCCCTGCAGGAGCAGGGCGAGGTCATCGCCCCGGCCCGGGTTGCCATGGAGAACGAAACCCTGGCCGATGATTCGCTTATCGCCCGCCAGGAAGGTGAGGTTGTCATGGTATCGGCCGACCATGTGACCAAGATGGATGTAGCGCCAAACCAGTTGGTTTCGGTGGCCGCTTCCCTTATTCCATTTCTGGAAAACGATGACGCTAACCGGGCCCTCATGGGCTCCAACATGCAGCGCCAGGCAGTGCCTTTGCTGAAACCGGCCGCACCACTGGTGGGGACCGGCATGGAGCGTCATGTAGCCCAGGACTCCGGAGCCTGCCTGCTGGCCGAGGGCGACGGGGTGGTGGAAGATGTCGACGCTACCCGGGTCGTGGTCCGCTACGACGAGCCTGGCACCGGAGGTTTCGAGACCGGAGTGGCGGTGTATCGATTGTCTAAGTACAAAAAATCCAACCAGAACACCTGTTTCAACCAGAAGCCTCTGGTCATGCCCGGTCAGCGGGTGATCCGGGGAACAGTGCTTGCCGATGGACCGTCCACCGAGCAGGGCGAACTGGCGCTTGGCAAGAACGTGACCATAGCTTTCATGCCCTGGCGCGGCTACAATTTTGAGGACTCCATCCTTATCAACGAACGGCTTCTCAAGGAAGATACCTTTACATCGGTCCATATCGAAATCTTTGAGACCATGGCCCGGGATACCAAGCTTGGTAAAGAGGAGATCACCCGCGATATTCCCAACGTAGGCGAGGAGGCTCTGCGTAATCTTGATGATTCCGGTATTATTCGTATCGGTGCCGAAGTAAAGGCAGGCGACATGCTGGTGGGCAAGGTCACTCCCAAGGGTGAAACCATGCTTTCTCCGGAAGAAAAGCTCCTGCGGGCCATTTTTGGTGAAAAGGCCGGAGACGTCAAGGATTCGTCCCTCCGGGTGCCTCCCGGTGTGGAAGGCGTGGTAATCGATGCAAAGGTTTTTTCGCGCAAGGGAGTAGACAAGGATGAGCGGACCCTGATGATCGAGGAGCGCGAGATTGAAAACCTCAACCGCGACATGGAAGACGAGCTCAAGAGTCTCAAAAAAGGCGTGCGCAAAGCCCTGGAAGAGATCCTCACAGGCCGTACCGTCAAGACCGACATCAAGGACAGGAAGGGACAGGTTATCCTTAAACTTGGCAAGAAACTTTCCCCCAGGGTGATCGAGCAGATCGAATTCGCCAGGCTTGCCACCCTGGACTTTTCCGAGCGCAGCAAATACGAGGATAAGATTGCTGCGGTTTTCAGCCGGTACAATACCCAGGCTAAACTTGTCCGGGAACGCTACCAAGGTATTGTCGAGCGCATGGAAAAAGGCGATGACCTGCCTCCGGGTGTGGTCAAGATGGTCAAAATTTATGTGGCCACCAAGCGCAAGCTTGCTGTGGGCGACAAGATGGCCGGCCGGCACGGTAACAAGGGTGTTGTCTCCCGGCTGCTTCCTGAAGAGGACATGCCGTTTTTTGCCGATGGCACCACGGTGGATATTGTTCTCAATCCACTCGGTGTTCCCTCCCGTATGAATGTGGGTCAGGTCCTGGAATGTCACCTCGGCTTTGCGGCCAAGAAGCTTGGCGAGCAGATAGCTGAGTTGGCGCGGAAGGCTGAGGTCGAAGCGGTCAGGGAACGGCTTCGGAAGGTCTACTCGGAAGAGGAATATCATCGGCTTGCCGATGGTCTCAGCGACGAGGAACTCCTGGACAAGGCGCGGAAATATGGTCATGGTATCCATGTGGCCACACCGGTATTCGACGGTGCCTCCGAAGAGGCCATCCGAAGCTATCTCGTGGAGGCCGGTGTGGACGAGGTTGGCCAGTCTGTGCTCTATGATGGCCTGACCGGAGAACCTTTTGCCAACAAGGTCACTGTCGGAACCATGTACATGCTCAAACTGCATCACCTGGTCGACAACAAGATCCATGCCCGGTCCACAGGACCCTATTCCCTGGTCACCCAGCAGCCGCTCGGTGGTAAAGCACAGTTTGGTGGCCAGCGTCTCGGTGAGATGGAGGTCTGGGCCATGGAGGCCTATGGCGCCGCCTACACACTCAAGGAATTCCTCACTGTCAAGTCCGATGATGTCGAGGGCCGCACAACCATGTACGAAAAGATCGTCAAGGGGAACAACTTCCTTGAGACCGGTCTGCCTGAATCGTTCCATGTCCTGGTCAAGGAGCTCAAGGGACTCTGTCTGGATGTGGAACTGCTTGAGTAGATCCCGGATCCTGTGTTGCACAGGGGCTAGGAGACAGGCGAAAGCAAGTCAGCATTTCGTCAGGCTGGAGCCTTCACCGGGGAACCGGAAGGGAAGGCGTTCAGCTTGCAACTCTTTTAAGGGTGATATTAGTGGAAGATCTGTTCAGTTTTTTTCAAAAGCCAAAAGGTCCTGTCAGCTTCAACAAAGTCAAGATTTCGCTTGCCTCGCCGGAGAAGATCCGCGAGTGGTCCCATGGCGAAGTCAAGAAACCAGAGACCATCAATTACCGTACCTTCAAGCCGGAACGCGACGGTCTGTTCTGTGCCAAGATTTTTGGACCGGTCAAGGATTACGAATGTAACTGCGGCAAGTACAAGCGGATGAAGCACCGTGGCGTGGTCTGCGAGAAGTGCGGTGTTGAAGTCATTCAATCCAAGGTGCGCCGTGAGCGACTTGGCCACATAGAGCTGGCTGCTCCTGTTGCCCATATTTGGTTCTTGAAAAGCCTGCCATCCAAGATCGGAGCGATCCTGGACATGACCCTGAAGCAGCTGGAGCGGATTCTCTATTTCGAGTCCTATGCAGTGGTGGAGTCAAATGTCGAGTCGCTCTCGGTTGGCCAGTTGCTCAACGAGGAGAAATACCGGGCTTTTCTTGAAGAGTATCCAGGCCAGTTCCGGGTCGGTATCGGGGCCGAGGCTATCCGCGAGATGCTGGCGGCGCTTGATCTGCAGAAGCTCTCCGAGGAGTTGCGAGAGGAAATGAAGACCACTGGTTCTGCCACAAAACGGACCAAGCTTGGCAAACGGCTCAATGTGGTCGAGGCTTTTCGCGACTCAGGCAACCGACCCGAGTGGATGATTCTGGAGGTCATACCGGTGCTGCCTCCTGATCTGCGTCCCCTGGTGCCTCTGGAGGGCGGACGGTTTGCCACCTCGGATCTCAACGATCTCTACCGCCGGGTGATTAATCGCAACAACCGGCTCAAGCGTCTGCTGGAACTGGATGCTCCGGATATTATCATTCGCAACGAGAAGCGGATGCTCCAGGAGGCGGTGGATGTTCTTTTTGACAATGGTCGGCGCGGCCGGACGATCACCGGTCCCAACAAGCGTCCGTTGAAATCGCTCTCAGACATGCTCAAGGGCAAGCAGGGTCGCTTCCGGCAGAACCTGCTCGGTAAGCGGGTCGATTATTCGGGGCGTTCCGTCATCGTTGTCGGTCCTCATCTGCGGTTGCACCAGTGTGGATTGCCGAAGAAAATGGCGCTGGAGCTGTTTAAGCCGTTTATCTATAACAAGCTTGAAACACTGGGATACGTCACCACCATCAAGAGTGCCAGGAAGATGGTGGAAAAGGGATCCAGGGAAGTCTGGGATGTGCTCGACGAGATCGTCCGCGAGTACCCGGTCATACTCAATCGGGCTCCGACTCTGCATCGCCTCGGGATGCAGGCCTTTGAGGTTGTCCTGGTCGAGGGTAAGGCCATCCAGCTCCATCCTCTGGTCTGCGTGGCCTTCAATGCTGACTTTGACGGTGACCAGATGGCCGTCCATGTGCCGCTTTCCGTCGAGGCCCAGGTGGAGTCGCGGGTTCTGATGATGTCCACCAACAATATCCTCTCTCCTGCCAACGGCGGGCCTATCATAATTCCGACCCAGGATATTGTTCTTGGTCTCTATTACATTACCCGGGAACGGTACGGTGTTGTCGGCGAGGGTTCCATGTTCGGCTCTGCGGCCGAGGCCCGCATGGCTTATGACCACGGAGCGGCTGATCTCCAGGCCAGGGTGAAGGTCCGGATCGACGGTAAGATGGTGGATACCACCATCGGTCGTATCCTGGTCAGTGAACTGCTGCCAGAGTCGATCCCTTTTTCCCTGGTCAACAAAGAGCTTTCGAAAAAGGAGCTGGCCTTCCTCATTGACTACACCTATCGACACGCCGGCACCAAGGACACCGTCATCCTTGCCGACCGTCTCAAGGACCTTGGCTACGAATACGCTACCCGTGCAGGTATCTCCATCTGTATCAACGACATGAAGATTCCCGTCAAGAAGGAAGATTTTGTCGAAGAGTCTGAGCAGGCAGCGTCCGAGGTCGAGCAGCAGTACTCCGATGGTCTGATTACCGACGGTGAGAAGTACAACAAGATCGTCGATATCTGGTCCAAGGCCACCGACAGGATCACCAAGGAGATGATGGACGAGATGGCGGTGGAATATGTTCAGGATTCCGAGGGCAAGGTCCGGGAGATCAAGAGTTTCAACTCGGTTTTCATCATGGCTGATTCCGGTGCCCGTGGTTCCAAGGACCAGATTCGTCAGCTTGCCGGCATGCGTGGTCTGATGGCCAAGCCTTCCGGAGAGATCATCGAGACTCCGATCAAGGCCAATTTCCGGGAAGGTCTCAATGTCCTGGAGTACTTCATCTCTACACATGGGGCCCGAAAAGGTCTGGCCGATACTGCGCTCAAGACTGCGAACTCCGGCTACCTTACCAGGCGGTTGGTAGATGTGGCCCAGGATTCGACAATTGTTGAGAAGGACTGCGGCACCATGCGCGGCATGCTGGCCGAACCGCTCATCGAGGGTGGCGAGGTCATTGTCCGCATTGGCGATCGAATCCTCGGCCGTGTGGCCCTTGAAGATGTTGTTGATCCCTATTCAGGGGAAATTCTGGTCGCTGCCGATGAGGAGATTACCGAAGAAAAGGTGGAGAAGATCGAGGCCGCGGGTGTAGACCAGGTGATGATTCGTTCGGTTCTGACCTGCGAGTCCAAGCGCGGTGTCTGCGCCATGTGTTATGGACGGGATCTGGGCCGGGGCCATATGGTCAATATCGGCGAGGCCGTGGGGATTATCGCCGCCCAGTCCATCGGTGAGCCCGGAACCCAGTTGACCATGCGGACCTTCCATATCGGGGGTACTGCCAGCAGGTCGGTGGAGCAGGCCGAGGTTCGCACCCAGCGCGGTGGCACGGTCAAGTACAAGAATCTCCATACAGTCACCAATGCCGAAGGGCTTGAGGTGGTGATGAATCGCAATGCGGAGATAACGGTCCTTGACGACAAGGGCGTGGATCGCGAACGTTTTCCTGTGCCTTACGGCGCCGAGCTCAAGGTCAGGGACGGGGCCACTGTGGAGCCTGGAGCGGTCATTGCCGACTGGGACGCTTTTGCCATTCCCATTGTTGCAGAGGTTGGCGGCAAAGTTAAGTACGGGGATGTGGTAGAGGGCGAGACCATGCAGGAGCGGGTCGACCAGGTCACGGGCAAGGCCTCAAAGGTGATCACTTCCGCCACCTCCTCACGCCAGCTTAATCCGCGAATTACCATCAAGGATGAACGTGGCCGGACCATGAAGCTGCCTGATGGTGATCTCCCGGCTCGCTATTCCCTGCCGGTGGGTTCGATCATCACTGTTGACGAAGGAGTGGAGATCACTCCTGGTACAATTGTCGCCAAGATTCCCCGGGAAACAACCAAAACTAAAGACATCACCGGTGGTCTTCCCCGGGTTGCCGAGTTGTTTGAAGTCCGCAAGCCCAAGGAACAGGCCATCATCACCGAGATCGACGGTCGTATAAGCTTCGGCAAGGATCTCAAGGGTAAGCGTCGGGTCATTGTCACCCCGGAGACCGGGGAACCCAAGCAGTACCTCATTCCCAAAGGCAAACATATCACCGTTCATGAAGGAGACTATGTCAAGGCAGGTGAACCCCTCATGGAAGGTTCCATCCTGCCCAACGATATTCTTCGGGTTCTGGGTGCCGAGGCTCTGGCCCGCTTCCTGGTCAACGAGATCCAGGAGGTTTACAGGCTCCAGGGTGTCCGGATCAATGACAAGCATATCGAAGTCATTGTTCGACAGATGCTCAAGAGGGTAAAAATAACCGATCCCGGCGACTCCAGGTTTATGCTCGACGAGCAGGTGGAGTGGTGGAAATTCCGGGAGGAAAACGAGCGGCTCATGGCCGAAGGGAGACAACCGGCCTCGGCCGAACCTCTGCTTCTCGGTGTAACAAGGGCTTCGCTGTCCACCGATTCCTTCATCTCGGCTGCCTCGTTCCAGGAGACCACCAAAGTTTTGACAAATGCTGCTATGGCCGGAAAGGTCGACTACCTGGCCGGGCTCAAGGAGAATGTGATTATGGGACGCTTGATCTCTGCCGGTACGGGTTTGAAAAGATACAGGCTGCGCCCGGAAGGGAAGAAGTAACGAAGTTTCTCCTTGACATGGTCAGGAAGTTACGATATGATCCCTTGTTCTCGTGCCTGCTCCATGAAGGGGGTGGGCACGCTGCGTTATAAATTTGTGAAAGATGTTCCCGGGTTACAGGGGGCGGATCTTTTGGTATTCGATGTGCGGGAAGCATGCCTGCATGGAAGTCAAAGAGGAGTGGTTGGAATGCCGACAATCAATCAGCTTGTCAGGAAAAGACGGAAAAAGGTGACCAAGCGGTCCAATACTCCGGCACTGCAGAACTGTCCGCAGAAGCGGGGTGTCTGTGTACGAGTGTACACTACGACGCCCAAGAAGCCTAACTCGGCTCTGCGGAAAGTCGCCAGGGTTCGGTTGACCAATGGCATCGAGGTCACGTCCTATATTCCAGGTATTGGGCATAATCTGCAGGAACATTCGGTTGTGCTGATTCGTGGTGGTCGTGTTAAGGATCTGCCAGGTGTCCGGTATCACATCGTTCGTGGTACGCTGGATACCCTTGGTGTGAGTGACCGGAAGCAGGGGCGTTCCAAGTACGGCGCCAAGCGGCCCAAATAAATACCTATCGGTTCGTGTCGATCTGACTGGAGTTGAGATAAAATGCCGAGAAAGAAATTATTAGAAAAGCGGACCGTCGAGCCTGATCCACGCTACAATTCGGTCCTAGTGACCAAGTTCACTAATGGCCTGATGCAGGATGGTAAGAAGTCCCTTGCCCGTCGGCTCTTCTATGATGCCATGGAAATTATTGAGAAGAGAGTGGGTGACGAGGAACCGCTGGCAGTGTTCGAGGCAGCAATGGAAAATGTTCGTCCCCGTGTCGAGGTCAAAAGTCGCCGTGTGGGCGGGGCCACCTATCAGGTACCGGTTGAGGTTCGGCCAGAGCGTCGTAATGCTCTGGCGATTCGCTGGATTATCGGTTTTGCCAAGAGTCGTTCCGGGCAGTCGATGTCCGAGAAGCTCGCTGCCGAGTTGCTGGATGCCTACAGCAAGAGGGGTGCGGCGGTGAAGAAGCGAGAGGATACGCATCGGATGGCCGAGGCCAACAAGGCTTTTGCCCATTATCGCTGGTAGGAGCGGTTCTTGTCAAAAGTGTAGTGGTGTTGATGGAAAACCATTGACAAAGATCTGATACTGCTGTAGAGAGCCAACATTTTTCTTTTGGCAGCAGGAATTGAAAGTGACAAACAGGAATACGGGAAGGTACAGTGGCTGGTCAGGGATCGTTGTCCAACCTGCGCAATATTGGCATTATGGCCCATATCGACGCCGGGAAAACCACCACGACGGAACGTATCCTTTTCTATACAGGTCGATCGCATAAGATTGGCGAGGTTCATGACGGCACTGCGGTCATGGACTGGATGGAGCAGGAGCAGGAGCGGGGGATCACTATTACCTCGGCTGCGACAACCTGCTTCTGGAAAGATCATCAGATCAATATAATTGACACGCCCGGACACGTGGACTTCACCGTAGAGGTGGAGCGATGTCTGAGGGTGTTGGATGGCGTAATAGCCGTCTTCTGTGCGGTTGGAGGTGTCGAGCCCCAATCCGAAACCGTCTGGCGACAAGCAGACCGGTATCAGATTCCACGCATAGCGTTTGTCAACAAGATGGACCGAGTCGGTGCCGATTTTGACAAGTGCGTGGAAGAGATTGCTGACCGGTTGGGAGCCAGGCCGGTTGCCGTGACGCTGCCTGTGGGCAGTGAAGATACCTTTTCGGGAATCATTGACCTCGTCACCATGCGGGTGCTCCGCTTTGATGAGGAAACTCAGGGCCTGAGTGTGACCGAAGAGGCGATCCCCGACGATTTACTGAGCAAATCATCGGCCGCCCGGATGACGCTCCTCGAGAAGTTGGCCGACTTCGATGAGGGGGTCATGGAAAAATATTTAGAAGATCAAGAGATCACTCCAGAAGAGATTTACAGCGCTCTTCGCAAAGCGACTCTGTCGCTGGACCTGGTGCCGGTCCTTTGTGGTTCTGCCTTTAAGAATAAAGGGGTGCAGCCACTGCTGGATGCCGTTATCAGGTACCTTCCTTCGCCGCTGGATATACCGCCGGTGGAGGGCGAGGACAAAGGTGGAAGTAAAATCTACCGTAAACCTTCAGGGGATGAGAAGTTTTGCGGATTGGTGTTCAAGCTCCAGTCCGACGCCTATGTTGGTAACCTGGCTTTCATCAGGGTTTACTCTGGTGAGCTGAAACTTGGAGACAAGGTCTTTAATCCGCTTAAGCGGAAGAAGGAAAAGGTCTCCAAACTGCTCAAGCTTCATGCAAACAAGCGTGAGGAGGTGGGCGGAATCGGCGCCGGAGATATCGGTGCGGTGGCCGGATTGAAGTTCACTACCACCGGTGACACCCTGTGCTCTTCTGGTGACTGGATAGTTCTTGAAACCATGGACTTTCCAGAACCCGTGATCGGTGTGGCCATTGAGCCCAGGTCAAAGGCGGATGAAGGTAAGCTTGCCGAAAGCCTGGAGAGGATCGTTCGCGAGGACCCGAGTTTTCGTGTCAGTGTCAATGAGGACACGGGTCAGACCATTATTTCCGGCATGGGCGAACTTCATCTGGAGATTGTGGTCGATCGGCTGATCCGGGAGTTCAAGGTTTCAGCCAACGTGGGGCAGCCTCAGGTAGCCTATAAAGAAGCCCTGACCAGAACAGCCCGGGCAGAGGGGCGCTTTGAGCAGCACGGAGGCGGTAAAGACCAGTATGGTCATGTTGTGCTGGAGCTGGTACCTGGGGAACGAGGATCAGGGGTTTGTTTTGAAAGCCAGGTTGACGGGGAACAGATACCTGCCGAATTCATACAGGCCATTGAGAGAGGTGCACGGGATTCCCTGGATGCCGGACCGCTCATCGGTTATCCGCTGGTGGATGTGAAGGTGGTCCTGGCAGGTGGCTCGTATGATGAGGAGGCTTCGACCGAAATGGCTTTTGGGGTGGCCTCGACCATGGCCTGCCGTAAGGCTGCCAGGGAAGGTGAGCCGGTGCTGCTGGAACCCATCATGGCCATTGAGGTCATCACTCCCGAGGAATATCTTGGTGAGGTGATAAACGACCTTAACCGTAAACGGGCCCAGATAGCAGGAGTCGAGGCGGAACGCGGCCGACAGGTCGTCAAGGCCATGGCGCCGCTGGCTGAGATGTTCGGGTATTCAACATCATTGCGGTCTGCAACTCAGGGGCGGGCGACATTTACCATGCAGTTTGCGGAATTTGCCGAAGTGCCGCCCCGGCAGGCTGAGGCAATTATACATAAAATACGAGGCGTCTGAGCCCCGTATCTATTGGCCGGCGGCTGGCTGTGCTGACCGCCGGTGGGATGGACAGGAAAATTTCTGACAGGACTTTCATAAAAAGTTGTAAGAGGTACGCAGATGGCTAAGGAAAAATTTGAGCGGACAAAGCCGCATGTCAACGTGGGCACGATCGGTCACATCGATCACGGCAAGACAACTCTG
>NZ_JBPMMS010000023.1:0-13571 GCF_054025815.1 Desulfolithobacter sp.
CGCAGGGGTGGAACCCGGTGGAGAGGACGGCGGGATCAATCCCGCTTTTTTGGCGGAACACGGGTTTTTACGAGAAATTGCTGCAACCGGCCCCGGGGCCGGTCGCAGCAGTGAAAAAGAAGAGAATGCTGCAAAGCGTAACCTGTGAGCAGAAAAATGGCAGTCAGTCCCATTGAAGAAGTAATTGAAGATATCAAAGCCGGCAAGATGATCATCCTGGTTGATGACGAAGACCGGGAGAACGAAGGCGATCTCTGCATGGCCGCCGAAGCGGTGACCCCGGAGGCCATCAATTTCATGGCCACCTACGGCCGGGGGCTGATCTGTCTGGCCATGAGCCCGGACATTATCGAGCAGCTCCAGTTGCCCATGATGGTGCAGAACAACCAGTCCCAGTATGGAACCGGGTTCACCATTTCCATCGAGGCCCGCACCGGGGTGACCACCGGTATTTCCGCCGCCGATCGGGCCCGGACCATTCAGGCAGCGGTCAATCCCGACGCAAAGCCCAGCGATATTGTCAGTCCCGGTCATATTTTCCCGCTGCGGGCCCGCGAGGGTGGGGTCCTGGTCCGGACGGGACAGACCGAGGGTTCCGTGGACCTGGCCCGGCTCGCCGGCATGCGGACTGCGGGAATCATCTGTGAGATTATGAATGAAGATGGCACCATGGCCCGGATGCCGGATTTGGAGAAGTTCGCAGAGAAACATGGGCTCAAGATTGCCACTATCGCTGATCTGGTTGCCTACCGTTTGCGCGAGGATACCCTGGTCCATCGAGCTGCCGAGGCCCGGATGCCCACCTATCATGCCGGCGAGTTTCGGGTTATAGCTTATAAAAACGATGTGGACCAATATGAGCATGTGGCCCTGGTCAAAGGAGAGATTTCTCCGGATGAACCGGTTATGGTCCGGGTGCATTCCGAGTGTCTTACCGGCGACGTATTCGGTTCCGCCCGGTGCGACTGCGGGGCCCAGCTCCATGCCGCCATGCGGATGGTGGAGCAGGAAGGGAAGGGGGTCATCCTTTATATGCGTCAGGAAGGGCGCGGTATTGGGCTGGTCAACAAGATCAAGGCCTACAGCCTGCAGGATGAGGAGGGACTTGATACCGTGGAGGCCAATGTCCAGCTCGGTTTCAAGCCGGACCTGCGGGATTACGGTATCGGGGCCCAGATTCTCCGTGATCTCGGGGTTCGCAAGATGAGGTTGCTGACCAATAATCCAAAAAAAATCGTCGGCCTGGAAGGATATGGCCTTGAAGTGGTCGGTAGGTTGCCCATAGAGGTGGTCTGCGAACCGGAGAATAGGGAATATCTTCGCTGCAAGCGCGACAAGATGGGGCATATCCTGGAACTGTACGGCGAACAGTCCTGATGGAAGTGTGATTTTGGAAGGGTGAAAAGGAAAAACATCATGGCGAATTATTTTGAAGGAAATCTGTGTGGAGACGGGAGAAAGCTTGGTATTATTGTTGCCCGCTTCAACTCGTTTATTTCGGAAAAGTTGCTGGAAGGAGCCATCGACGCGCTGGTACGTTCCGGTGTAAAGGAAGAAGATATAGACGTAGCCCGGGTGCCTGGTGCCTTTGAGATTCCCCTGGTCGCACAGAAGATGGCGAAGTCAGGAAGGTACGACGCAGTGATTACTCTGGGTGTGGTTATTCGCGGGGCAACGCCGCATTTTGACTACGTGGCCGGTGAGGTGGCCAAGGGCACAGCCCAGGTCATGCTTGATGCCGGTATCCCTGTGCTCTTTGGTGTCCTGACCACAGAAACCATCGAACAGGCCATCGAACGGGCCGGTTCCAAGGCCGGTAACAAGGGAGCTGAGGTTGCCATTGCCGCCCTGGAGATGATTGATCTCATGGATGCCATCTGATCGACCTTCCGGGGCCGCCGGAAATACCGTCTCTTTTTTGAATCCTAATTATTACTTCCCGGAATCACTATGGGGCTTCGACGTAAATCCAGGGAAATAGCGCTCCAGTTTCTCTTTGAACACGATTTCCAGGGACATGCCCGGACTGTTGAGCAGATTGACACCGAACTTGAGCGGTTTGTCGACTGGTCTCTGGAGCGGCTGGTGACCCAGGGAATCTTTGGCTGCTGTAATGAACCGGAAATTCTGGTTCCGGAGCTGCAGAGTCTGGTTCAACGGCTGCAGGCCCATGCCGATATTGTTAAACAGGGAGATGATCAGCCCCTTTATGGGAAGTTTCGCCGCTTCTGTGGCGAGGTCAGCAAGTATTACCGGTTGCATGAGCTGGATGAAGAGACCCCTCTCAGCCGGCAGATGAAAAACGAGTTGCGTTCCTTCTGTCAGCAGGCCCTTGTTCTCCTGAGTTCCCCGGATCTTGATGGGTGCGGTTTTGACGCCGCACAGCTTGTGTCCGGCCTGCGTCATTTCCAGGGATGCCTGGAATCGCTGACGCAACTTTTTTCCTATGTCCGTTTTCTTGGTCAAGGTGTCTGCAGACACTGCGACAAGCTCGACCAGCTCATTATCACCCATTCCCATAACTGGCGTCTTGAACGCATGTCCATTGTCGACCGCAATATCCTGCGTATCGCTCTTCTGGAGATGAACGAAAGCGACGATGTCCCAACCCGGGTCGCCATCAACGAGGCCCTGGAAATAGCCAAACAGTACTCCAATCCTGACTCGGTTTCGTTCATCAACGGCATTCTCGATGCCGCTGCCGCAGAATAACCAGTAAACGACAACCACGATTTCTCTAACCTGAAAATCCTGCCCACTTGGCACTGTCTCTCTGGAAATTATGGCATCACCTGCCACAAAAAAAAATACAGGATACCGGTTCCGTGAAGAGGCCACGGCCCTGGTCAGCCTGTTCCTGGCTGTTTTTCTGTTTCTCTGTCTGCTCAGTTACAGTCTGCCGCTGCTGGGAGAAAATCCCGTCCTGCAGGAGCCATCTACTAACTGGTGTGGCAGTTTTGGCTACTATGTGGCCCACTACCTCTTTTCCTTTTTCGGGCTGACAGCGTTTTTTCCGGTGGCGATTCTGCTTTATACCGCTGCGGCCACCTTTGTCCCGGGCGATACCGTCAATAGAATTCCAGCTATAGTTGCCGGAATCACCGGGATTCTCATTTCCAGCTCCGGCCTGCTGGCCACCGTGGATCGACTTTTCTTTCCGGCCAGCTTCATCACCCCGGGGGGCTATCTCGGTCAGATGGTCTGGCGATTGCTGGGGACATTTACCGGCCCGGCAGGTTCGGTTCTTATTTTGCTTCTCGTACTCCTTTTTTCTCTTATGGCCGCGGTACGATTTTCTCCAGCCACAGCCGGCAGGCACCTGTGGAGCTGGCTGTGTGGTGTCTTGTGGGGCACGTTGCGCCGCCTGCCCTTGGAAAGAGGGCGGCGCGGTCAGGAGGAGAAGCCGACACGGTCCAGAAAGGAACCGGTTGTCAGTGGAGAGATCCCTCAGGACGATGTGCTCGCGAAGCCGCAGGAAGGAAAGCCGGATGTTCATGCGCCGGCTCGTATCGAACTGCCGGACCCTGAAGAGGAATTTGCTCTCCAGCCTCTCAAGGGCGGAGAATACCATCTGCCGCCCTTGACCCTGCTCGATCGACACGAACCCGGCGAGATGGAGGTGGATCGGGAACATTATTACAGTGTCAGCCGGATCCTCACCGACAAGCTGCGTGATTTCGGTGTCCAGGGATCGGTGGAAGGTATCTCGCCCGGTCCGGTGGTTACCACCTATGAGTTTGCTCCGGCCCCCGGGATTAAAATCAACAGGATCGTGTCCCTGGCCGATGATCTTGCCATGGTCCTCAGAGTGGATCGGGTCCGTATCGTCGGATCCATTCCCGGGAAGGCTGCCATTGGCATCGAGATTCCCAACCCGCGGCGGAAGACAGTCTTTCTCAGCGATATTCTCCTTTGCGATACCTACCGGAAATCGGACTCCAGGCTCAGTCTTGCCCTGGGGGTGGATGTGATCGGCAGGCCGGTGGTTGCTGATCTTGCCCGCATGCCCCACCTGCTCATCGCCGGGGCCACAGGCGCCGGTAAGTCTGTAGCCATCAATGCCTTTATCGCTTCGATTCTTTTCAAGGCCACGCCGGACGAAGTGCGACTTCTGATGGTGGATCCCAAGCGGATCGAACTCTCGGTGTACGAAGGGATACCCCATCTGCTTCATCCGGTGGTAGTCGAGCCGAAAATGGCCTCCAGGGCTCTTATCTGGGCTGTGCGCGAGATGGAGCGTCGTTATAAACTGCTGGAGGAAAAGCGGGTCAAGTCCTTTCTTTCCTACAATGAGGTGGCCGAGGAGAAGCTGCCCTATATTATCATCATTGTCGATGAGTTGGCCGACCTGATGATGGTGGCTTCCAAGGACGTGGAATCTTCCATTGCCCGCCTTGCGCAGATGGCGAGAGCAGCGGGCATGCATATCATTCTTGCCACCCAGCGGCCTTCGGTGGATGTCCTGACCGGACTCATAAAGGCCAACTTCCCCACCCGAATCTCATTCAAGGTGTCCTCCAAGGTGGATTCCAGGACCATTCTCGATGGTTCCGGGGCCGAACATCTTCTTGGTAACGGGGATATGCTCTTTCTGCCGCCAGGAGCCGCTAAACTGCAGCGGATCCACGGCGCCTTTATTTCAGAGGAAGAGACCGAGCGCATCATTGAGTATCTCAAAAAGCAGGGCAGCGCGACGTATGATGAATCAGTGCTCAAGGTGGTGGAACAGGAGGAGGCTGTTGAAGACGGTTCTCCCGAAGAGTATGACGAAAAGTATGACGAGGCAGTGGCTGTGGTTACGGAGACGGGACAGGCTTCCATTTCCATGGTACAGCGGCGACTGCGGGTGGGGTACAACCGGGCGGCACGGATGATCGAAATGATGGAGCGTGAGGGTATTGTCGGACCGGCCGATGGTTCAAGGCCCCGCGAGGTGCTTGTCAGAAATACGTATTCTGAGTGACCGGGGAAGCCATGCACGCATTAAATTGTTTAAGGTGCAATGGCTGGTTGTCCAGGGGCCTTCTATCGATACGGCTGTACACCGGCAGGAAACGGATCGGAAAAGAGGGTTCCAGGATCCCGGTGAGGGTCGGTGTTGAACAGATGAATGAATCAGATAATTCAGAATTCTGAATGAAGGGCTGCAACCTTTTTGCTTGACATTGGGTAGGCAACAAATTATAAGGTTATTCGACTAAAAATGAGTGATTATTCATTTTTTTGAGCCTCAGTGAGCAGTGGCGAGAATAGCTTGTAAAATGAATAAGTTGTCTTTTTGGTCACATGCAGTTGCAGGATGGTTGTTGTTGCGGATTTCGCAGAGATTCCAGTCCTGTGCTGTTTGGTTCTGTTAACTGGGGTAATTGGCTTCGCAGGGGCGCAGCCATAAAGGAAAATCAAAGTGAGGAGGTAGATTAATGCCAAGTTTTGTAGATCCTTCAAAATGCGATGGTTGCAAGGGCGGTGACAAGACGGCCTGCATGTACATCTGTCCGAACGATCTCATGGTCCTGAACAAGGAAGAGATGAAGGCGTACAACCAGGAGCCGGACGCATGCTGGGAGTGCTACTCCTGCGTGAAGATCTGCCCGCAGGGTGCCATAATGGTTCGTGGTTACGATGACTTCGTACCCATGGGCGGCCAGGTGCATCCCATGCGGAGTTCTGACTCCATCATGTGGACTGTCAAGTTCCGTAATGGAAATATCAAGCGTTTCAAATTCCCGATCCGGACCACGGCTGAGGGTGCTGCCAATGCCTATGTTGGCGAGAGGGGTGAGAATCTGGACGACGAGCGTCTGCTTCTCGAAGGTGAACTGCCGAGCCCGACCAAGCTGGCATAAGTTTTTCAGTAATTGAATACCAGTAAAAATTCTATTCTGAATATCTATTAGAGGAGATAGAAATATGGCATTACCGAATAAGCCGAAAGGTGAACTGCCCGCCGTAGTGGATCCTGAAATTGTAGAGCACGAGTGTGATGTTCTGATTGTAGGTGGTGGTATGGCCGCCTGTGGTACCGCTTTTGAGATCAAGAAGTGGGCCCCTGAAGACATGAAGATCATCCTGGTCGACAAGGCTGCTCTTGAGCGGTCCGGTGCTGTTGCCCAGGGTCTGTCTGCTATCAACACCTACATTGGCGAGAACGCCATCGAAGACTATGTCAAGATGGTACGTAATGACCTGATGGGTGTTGTTCGCGAGGACCTGATTTACGACCTGGGTCGTCATGTGGACGAGTCTGTCAAGCTGTTCGAAGAGTGGGGTCTGCCTATCTGGAAGAAGGCTGAGGACGGGTCCAACTTGGACGGCGCCAAGCCTGCTCCTTCCCTGCGCGAAGGTGGTACTCCGGTACGTACCGGTAAGTGGCAGATCATGATCAATGGTGAGTCCTACAAGTGCATCGTTGCCGAGCCTGCCAAGACCGCTCTGGGTGAAGAGAACATCATGGAGCGTGTTTTCATCGTTAAGATGCTGCTCGACAAGAACCGTGAGAACACCATTGCCGGTGCAGTCGGCTTCTCCACGCGTGAGAACAAGGTGCATGTCTTCAAGTGCAAGACCGCTCTGGTTGCCTGTGGTGGTGCAGTAAACATCTTCCGTCCGCGGTCCACCGGTGAAGGTAAGGGTCGTGCATGGTACCCGGTATGGAACGCTGGCTCCACCTACACCATGTGTGCTCAGGTAGGTGCTACCCTGACCATGATGGAAAACCGCTTCACCCCGTCCCGTTTCAAGGATGGTTATGGTCCGGTTGGTGCATGGTTTCTGCTGTTCAAGGCCAAAGTTTCCAACGGTCTGGGCGAGTTCTATGCAGGCTCCGATGCGGCCAAGGAAGAGCTCAAGAAATACCTGCCTTACGGAGAGTCTGCCGTTACCCCGACCTGTCTGCGTAACCACCTGATGCTCAACGAGTTGAAGGCCGGTCGTGGTCCGATCTACATGGCTACCGACGTGGCGCTGAACGCCTTCCTCGACGAAGCCCGCGCTGCTGGCAAGTCCGAGAAGGAAGTCAAGAAGATCTGGAAGCATCTCGAGTCCGAGGCCTGGGAAGACTTCCTTGACATGTCTGTTGGTCAGGCTGGTCTGTGGGCCGGTATGAACATCGAGCCTGAGAAGGTTGGATCCGAGATTATGCCGACCGAGCCGTACATGCTTGGTTCTCATTCCGGCTGCTGCGGCATCTGGACCTCCGGTCCGAATGAGGACTGGGTGCCGGATGTTGACGGTCCTCGGTCGCACCAGTACAAGTGGGGTTACAACCGTATGACCACGGTTAACGGCCTGTTCACTGCTGGTGACGGTGTAGGCGCTTCTGGGCACAAGTTCTCCTCCGGTTCCCATGCCGAGGGTCGTATCGTTGCCAAGCAGATGGTTAAGTACTGCCGCGACAATGCCGACTTCACTCCTGAGCTGGCCCAGACCGCTCAGGAACTTGCCGATGAAATTTATGCACCGGTCAAGCGGTACCACGAGTTCGTTGGCGCTTCCACCCATGCCGACGTCAACCCGAACTACTGCAAACCTGCCGGTCTCATGATGCGCCTGATGAAGGCCACCGATGAGTATGGTGGTGGTGTAGCTACCTACTACATGACCTCCGGCAAGCTGCTCGGCATCTGCATGGATCTGCTCGAAATGCTGCGTGAGGACGCAGAGAAGATGGCTGCCGGTGATCTGCATGAGCTCATGCGTGCCTGGGAGAACTACCATCGTATCTGGTGTGTTGAGGCTCATATCCGCCACATCCAGTTCCGTGAGGAATCCCGTTATCCGGGCTTCTACTATCGGTCTGACTTCCCGACCTGTGATGATGAGAACTGGCGTTGCTTCGTCAACTCCACTTATGATCCCAAGGCCGGTGAGTGGAAGTGTGAGAAGGTAGAGTGCATCAACATCATCGAGACCGATCCGTGGCTGTAATTAATCAGTCATAATGATCTGTTAGAGAGAATCTCCAGGCCCGATTGGGCCTGGAGATTTTTCATATACGCGGCAGCTTTTTGTCTGCGTTGGCCGGGAGGCGTGAAACTTCCAGTCAATGGAGCCAGAAATCACCTTTCATCAATACCAGCAGTTATGGAGGATTGGCATGAGTGACACTGCAGGAACTGGTGCGGTACTGGTTGTGGGCGGCGGAATAAGTGGCCTGACGGCCGCTCTGGAAGCTGCGGAGGTCGGTAATGATGTTATTCTTATCGATAAGAATCCGTACTTCGGAGGGCGTGTAGCCCAGCTCAATCAGTATTTCCCCAAACTTTGTCCCCCAACGTGTGGCCTGGAGATCAATTTCAAGCGGGTCAAGGACAACCGGAGAATCAAACCCTACACCATGACCACAGTCAAGTCGGTCAGCGGTGGCCCGGGCAACTACGAAGTGACGCTGGAAACCGCTCCGCGTTATGTCAACTCAAACTGCACAGCCTGCGGCGACTGCGCCGAGGCGTGTACGGACGAGATCGACAATGCCTTCAACTTCGGCATGGACAAGACCAAGGCGATCTTCCTGCCCCATGAGATGGCGTTTCCGCGCCGTTATGTCCTGGCCAAGGATGCCTGCTCGACCGAGTGTCTTGAGGCGATCAAGAGTGCCTGTAAATACGATGCTGTTGATCTGGACATGCAGCCGGAAACCTTTACCGTAACTGTGGGCTCCATTATCTGGGCAACCGGCTGGAATCCTTACGATGCCTCAAAGATGGACAATCTCAAATTCGGGCAATCCGGTGCCATTATCACCAATATGATGATGGAGCGGATGGCGGCTCCCAATGGTCCCACAGGGGGCAGGATCCTTCGTCCCGGGGACGACAAGGAACCCGAATCCTTTGCCTTTGTTCAATGTGCCGGCTCCCGTGACGAAAACCATCTCGAATATTGCTCCTATATCTGCTGCATGGCTACTTTCAAGCAGATGACGTATATTCGCGAGCGGTACCCTGAAGCCAAGATCTATGTGTTCTACATTGATCTCCGTACCCCAGGTAAGTATGAAAAGTTCCGCGAAAAACTTATGGCAGATGAAAATGCTCAGTTTATCAAGGGCAAGGTTGCTGATATCATTCCAGAGGATGACGGTGGTGTGACCGTCGTGGCTGAAAATGCCGTGACCGGTGCCAAGATCCAGCAGAAAGTTGACCTCTGTGTGCTTGCGACCGGCATGCAGCCGGCACTTGGCGAACAGGGCAAGGGACTGGGCGTCAATATGGACGGCAACGGATTTGTTATTTCCGAACCTGAAAAGGGAATGATTGCTGCCGGCTGTGCCAAGTCAGCTGCTGATGTGTATACCTGTGGACAGTCATCTACTGCAGCAGCTCTCAAAGCAATTCAGATCGGACGGTAGGAGGAAGGTCAATGGATAAAGTATATGGAGCATATCTCTGTACAGGTTGTGGTATCGGCGATGTCCTTGACGTCGACGGGCTCAAGGAGGCGGCCTCTGAGACAGGTATCGAGATGGTCGACCATGGTTGTCTGTGCGGCGCCGACGGTCGGGCATTGATCGAGAAGGATATAACCGACAAGGGGGTTAACACCGTTGTTGTCTGCGCCTGTTCACCCCGGGTCATGCAGAAGGAATTCTCTTTTGGTGATGAGATCATTACTGTTCGTGCCAACCTGCGGGAGCAGGTTGCCTGGACCGCCGGTGAGCCCGAAGAGGGTGAAGAGGCGGCAGAGGGAGTAGACGAGTTTCTGCAGGAAATGGGCGAGGATTATGTCCGTATGGCTGTCACCAGGGCCCAGAAAACCGAGTTGCCTGAACCATTCAAGCCTGAAACCCTGGTTAAGAAGATTCTGGTGATGGGTGGCGGAATCGCCGGGCTGACCGCAGCTCTCGAGGCTTCCAAAATGGGCTACGAGGCCACCATAGTCGAGAAAGAAGCAGAGCTTGGCGGCAAGGCTCGCGGCTGGCGCAAGCAGTTTCCCACGGCGTATCCCTATGGTGAACTTGAAAACCCCACCATTGACCAGTTGATCGCTGCCGTGGAAGCGGATCCCAATATTACCGTCAAGACCTCCACCGAGGTCGCCCGCATTGGTGGTGCTCCCGGGGATTTCAACGTCACCCTCAAACCAGCCGGTAGTACGACCGAGTGGGATGCCCCTGCCAAGGTTGGTGTGGATGAACAGGACCTGATCGACAAGGGCGAAATGGAAGATCCAAATGCCGGGCTCAAGCCGTATACCGAAAGGAATCCAGACGGCGAGACTTTTGGCGCGGTGATCCTTGCTACAGGCTGGCGTCCTGCAGATGTCTCCGAGTATGAGCATCTCGGTTACGGCAAGCTCAACAACGTTGTCACCAATGCCGAGTTTGAAAAGCTTGCCAAGCAGGGCAAAGTCCCGGCAAGGGTCGCATTCATTCAGAGCCCAGGCGGTGCTGATAATGACAAGGATTTTCCCTACACCAATTCCGTTACATCCATGGTGGCACTGAAACAGGCAAAGTATGTTCGCGAGGACAACCCTGACGGACAGGCTTTTATTCTCTATCAGCACATGCGGACTCCTGGTCATACCGAGCTGTTTTACAAGAACATGCAGCAGGATGATGGAATTTTCCTGACCAAGGCAGCTGTCACCCAGGTGGAAGAAGGAGCGAACGGCCTGGTTGTCAAGGCCCAGGATACTCTGCTTGGAGATGATCTTGATCTCGAGGTGGACATGGTCGTACTGGCTGCTGGCATGGTTCCCACCACTGTTGACGAGCCCACCATTAATTTGGCCTATCGCCAGGGTCCGGCCTTCCTGGATCTGGATCTTTTTGACGGCTATGCCGATTCACACTTCATCTGCTTCCCTTACGAGACCCGCCGGACCGGTATCTACACCTGCGGTGGCGTGCGTAAAGCTGAAACCATGGAAGAAACCATCGATGACGCCACCGGCGCAGCGCTCAAGGCCATCCAGGCTATCGAGTGTGCGGACCGTGGTGTTGCTGTTCATCCCCGGTCCGGTGACAAGACCTATCCGGACTTTTTCTTTCAGCGCTGTACCCAGTGTAAGCGATGCACTGAGGAGTGTCCGTTCGGTGCCCTGGACGATGATGAGAAGGGTACGCCGCTGCCCAACCCGACCCGCTGCCGTCGCTGCGGTACCTGTATGGGCGCGTGCCCCGAGCGTATCATCGGGTTTGCCGACTACAACATCGATCTCATCGGGTCCATGGTCAAAGCGGTAGAGGTCCCTGAAGACGATGACGACAAACTGCGCATCATCGCTTTTGTCTGTGAAAACGACGCCTACCCCGCTCTCGACATGTCTGGCATGCATCGAAACAAGCTCAACCGGCTGATTCGTTTTATTCCAGTTCGCTGTCTTGGTTCGGTCAATATGGCCTGGATCAAGGATGCCCTGTCCTCCGGAATGGACGGTGCCATTCTCCTTGGCTGCAAGTGGGGCGATGATTACCAGTGCCATTTTGTGAAGGGATCTGAAATTGCGAATCGTCGTATGGAAAACATCGGCGAAACCCTTGGAACGCTTGGCCTCGAGCCAGAACGTTGTGCGGTACGCCAGATTGCCATTTCCGATTACGACAAGCTCCCAGAACTCCTGGAGGAGTTTGTTGAGGAGATCATGGAGCTTGGCCCGAACCCGTTTAAGGGCTTCTAACCTCACTGTCGTGTAAACCGGTTGCCATCCGGACCAATTCATGGTACCGGATGGCAACATTTGAAATTTTCTGGTATAGAACCTTTGTTGCGCTATACAAGTAACAGCTTTCATGACAGGAGGAGAAAATGTCTATGAACGTGCAACCCGATCTCGAATTTATCAAGGACATGAAGAGTGCGGGTGGTGACACTTTGAAAAAGTGTTTCCAGTGCGCAACCTGCTCTGTTGTCTGCCCGCTCTCTTCTGATGACAACCCCTTTCCAAGGCGTGAAATGGTATTTGCCCAGTGGGGTCTGAAAGACAAGCTCATTGGAGATCCCAACGTCCTGCTCTGCCATCAGTGTGGTGACTGCACCGCCTATTGTCCACGGGGGGCAAAACCCGGGGACGTGCTCGGTGCGATCCGGGCCTACATGTACAAATCTTTCGGCTGGCCGTCGGGCCTGGCGAAACTTGCAAGTTCGGGCAAAAATCTGCCTGTACTCATTGGCATGCCGGCTGTGATCATTTTTGTCATGTGGCTCATCTCCGGCGGAATGCATATTCCGTCCGCCGAACAGTTCGCTCACGCCGGTTACGGTCAATTTTTTGGCCACTGGGAGTGGCGCTACCTGGCTAAAAACGTGCTCTTTATAGACCTTATTATGCTTCCTGCCGCTGGTTTGGCTCTCTATGCATCCTACAGGGGTGTGACCAACATGTGGAAGAAGATGGAGGAATACTCAGGAGTAGGTGAGGCTCTGTACCGTCCATCGGTCTCCCAGTTTGTCAAGGAATTCCTGTGGCCGTCCGTGCAGGAAATCATCCAGCACAATCGCTTCCGTGAGTGCAAAACCAATTATGACCGTGTGCGTGGTCATCTGCCGCTGCTGCTCTCTTTCCTTGCCCTGCTCTTTGTTACTGCTTACTCCGCCTTTGTCCAGGATGTGCTCGGAATTATCTGGCCCCAGCTCCACGGACCAATGTCGATGTGGAACCCCGTCAAGATTCTGGCCAATGTCGCTGCCATCGCTCTGATTGTCGGCATCGGCATCCTGTGGGGTAACAGAAGCCAGATGGAGGCCGATGGACAGGCCACACGGACCTTTTATGACTGGTTTCTGATCTGGATGATCATGGGGGTCGGTGTCACCGGCCTGCTTGCGGAGATTTTCCGGCTGATCGGCCTGGCATCGCTTGGATACGTGACCTATTACCTGCATCTGGTATCTGTCATGATGCTGTTTATGTACATGCCTTATACCAAGTTCGCCCATCTCGTCTACCGGACCTTTGCCATGGCTTTTGAGCGTTACCGCGAATCTGCCTATGTCAAGAATCCACTGAACGAAGACTGAAAGTCGCCTGTACGGGATTGCTGAAAAGCCGGAGGGATCATCCTCCGGCTTTTCTGTTTTTACAGTGGGTGAATCGCCAGCAGGTTTCGGTCATGGTCAGATAAGCTCATCCATGAACCGCAATGTTCTGGCCCTATATGTTGAGTTCAGGTACCCTGATCCAAAGAGGTGAAAAAACACTTTGAATGAAAAAAAAGATTGCTTTTTGGAAAAGAGAGGATATATTTGCAGGGTTCAACGCTGGCGTAGCTCAATTGGCAGAGCAGCTGATTTGTAATCAGCAGGTTGCGGGTTCGAGTCCCATCGCCAGCTCCATGTAGTAGAAGACAATATGTGGAGGGGTTCCCGAGCGGCCAAAGGGAACAGACTGTAAATCTGTCGGCGAAGCCTTCGGAGGTTCGAATCCTCCCCCCTCCACCATGATTATGCAGGCGGCTTCAGGCTGTCCGGAATATAGCGCTCCGCGTTATTCGCAGGTTTCGAGCGGGAATAGCTCAATTGGTAGAGCATCAGCCTTCCAAGCTGAGGGTTGCGAGTTCGAGACTCGTTTCCCGCTCCATTTTTTTCGGATAACGAAGGGGCTTTGTTGTATCTGTAAAATCTGTAGGC